>JAAEOZ010000324.1 GCA_024222685.1 Gammaproteobacteria bacterium
CCAGGATTCCTCTCCGTCCTTGAAATCAACCAGGTCAGTTCGATAGGTGATGGAAGTTTGGCCCCAGTCAAATGGTGCAAAATAAATTTTTCCATTTGCGACGTCATTTCCAGGTAAATCTATAAGTTCAGGGATAACATCACCCCAGTTCGACAGTTTGGAGGTGTCAATGGGTTGGAACAAGCCACTTTCAACCCAACGTGGAATTTCTGCGTTGTATGGATGCGCTACATCGGCGACAAATCCCGCGCGCATCTTGGTAAAACCTTCTTCCGAGCTACCATAGGCTGCAAAATTGGGTGGTTCGCCATGTTTTGCTGTGTATTCTGGAAACAACTCCGGTAGATCCCATCCGCCCCAGGTGAAAAATGTGGCCTGATCTTCCGGCGATGCCATTGCCTTTCCGGATAGCATTGGTGTCGCCACCAGACTAATCCCGGCGGCACCTAAAAATTGATTGAATTGTCGCCGGGACAGTTTTCCATCACGTAACCGGTCAATTAATTCGTCGTGTGATAAATCATTCTTCTTCATAACTCATACACTCCTAAGCTGGTTAAATAGACGTTTACTCGCACTTTAATATTTATGTAGTGCAATTCGAATGTGCCAGGATGCCCATTGAAACAACTCACTGGTCCCATTGACAAACCTTTCATGAGCGAGATACTATCTGACTGGTCAGTCAGTTACAAGTTTGAGTAATAGTGTTCGAGGTACTCGCTTCTCATTGTGATAACAAAATTTACATATCGGGATTATTATCCTGCTACCCTGGGTCCTATTTAGGCAACAAAAACAACGAGTTAGTGGGTATCGAGTGGAATTAGTGGATCAATCGAATGACAAGCGCAGGGCGCGCGGTAATGAGACTCGATTTCGTATTCTCAATTCAGCTATTACGATAATCGCAACCCTGGGACTCAGTAATTCAACTCTGGATCGGGTTGCCGAGCATGCTGGGGTTTCGCGGGGATTAGTGGTGTTTCACTTTAAATCGAAGCAGAAGCTTATTCAGGAAGGCCTGGATTATCTCGGCAGATTATATAGTGAAGGCTGGGACGCCGTGATGGCCAGTAGTGAGGACTTTACTACCATGGAGAAAATTCTTTGCTTGATTGACTATGACGTTCGCTTCGCCAGCGATAATCCGGAATATCTCTCCGCATGGGCCGCATACTGGGGAGAATCCAGGGGCAGTGAGCTGTACCGTCAACAGGCAGTACCCCGGGA
>JAAEOZ010000325.1 GCA_024222685.1 Gammaproteobacteria bacterium
ATAACGAGCACCAAGGAAAAAGCAGGGCAGCAGGGTCACGAAGGCACCATTGAATACGATTGAACCGGTGTGCAGTACGACGCTTTCAGGGGTCATTCGAAAAGAAGCGGCGAAATGACTGGCGTAGTTAGCACGTACCAGGTGGCTGTGCATAATGCCCTTCGGAAGGCCGGTAGTGCCGCTAGAATAGACGATATTGAACAAATCGGTCTGTTTCATGTCTGGATAATTCGGTGATCCATCGGGGCTTGCCGCTATAAAGTCCTCGTATCTATTGAATTTTGAGCCAGCATCATCTCCGAGAGTCAGGTAGTGCTCTTTGGAGATTTTCTCAATTTCAGCGCGTCGTTGCTGTAACCCGGTCATCAGATCGGTTGTTAGAAACACGATTCTGACGTCAGCATTAATTAGCAGGTTAATCAGTCCAGAGGGTTTTAATAGTGGGCTTAGCGGCACAAGTACCGCGCCTATGGATATCGTGGCCCAGTAGATGGAAAGCAGGTCGAGACTGTTGGGTAGTACTGTGGCAACTTTATCGCCTTTGCCGATACCACTTGATTGTAGTGCATTGGCCAGTTGGTTGACGTGACTATTGAACTGAGCCCAGCTCAAACGCTGCTGGCCGAATACGACCGCTATATGGTCGCGTCGGTATCGCCCGTGGTGGTCAATCAGTTTTTCGAGTGTGACGGGAATAGTGAATTACCTTTATGACTCGATTACATCTCATGTTTTACCTGAAACAATTCGCTGGAGCTAGTCGTATTGTCGAATATCGTCAATGACTTTGCCATCGTTGACGAGATGACCGGTGCAAACAAGTTCTACCTCACAACGCAGTTTGCCTATTCCGCGAAAGCTCTCGGCAATTGATGCCGACAAATTTTCATCCTGACTACTGGTTTCGCAGACAAGCTTTATCTGGTCGGCTTCGTCACGCCATTCTATTACCAGGCGAGCACGAGAAATTTCACTATGCCGCTTTATGACCCTGTCGACCTGTTCCGGATGTATAAACATACCGCGTACCTTGGCGGTCTGGTCGGCGCGACCCATCCAGCCCTTGATACGTTTGTTAGTACGACCACAGGGGCTTATGCCTTCCATAACAGCTGATAGATCGCCGGTAGCGAATCGAATCAGCGGGTAATCCGGATTAAAGCTGGTCACTACGACTTCACCGACTTCGCCGTCGCTAACTGGTTCGTTACTACCGGGACGAACAATTTCAAGATAGACGCCTTCGTCGACGATCAAACCCTGTTGTGCTTCCGACTCATACGCGATGACTCCAAGATCTGCTGTAGCGTAACATTGTTGTGAACGAATGCCTCGGGCGACAAAACTGTCTCGAATCGATGGTGGTAATGCCTCGCCACCAAAAAGAGCCCTGGTTATAGAACTGACATCCGCATTTTGCTCATCGGCTTTTTGCAGAATAATTTTGAGAAAAGACGGTGTACCAACATAGGCCTGTGGTTTCAGGTCTGCAATTGTCTGTACCTGTAGTTCGGTCTGGCCCACACCAGCTGGTATCACTGCACAGCCAAGTGCTTTGGCACCGCTTTCAACCATCGCGCCAGCCGGCGTGAAGTGATAGGAAAAACAATTGTGAATCAGGTCTCCGGGGCGAATACCGGCTGCAAATAAAGTGCGAGCGAAGCGCCAGAAATCTGCTTGATCGCTGCCCGGTTCATATATCGGTCCGGGGGAAGCAAAGATATTCGTTAAACGACCAGGCGCTATCGCAGAATATCCGCCAAAAGGTGGATCTCCTTTTTGTAATTCAAGCAGAGATGATTTACGTGTTAACGGCAGCCTGGCGAAATCTGCCTGATTGTTAATGTCTTCTACATTAACGTCTGCCAGCAATTGTTGATAAGCTCTGGCCTTCTGTTTGGCCAGTTTTAATTGCTGACGGATTGCCTCTATCTGGTTAATCTGGCGTTGTTCAGCATCGCTGGTTTCCAGCTGATCGTAATAGTTATTCATTATGTTTTATTACTCAGGTTAACCAACGCTTACGACGGCGGTAATGTTTAACATCACGGAAGTTAACCCGTTCGCCTTCGCTGATGCCGAGGTAGAATTCTTTTACATCGGTATTTTCACGTAATTCGGTAGCTGTACCGTCAAGCACCACACGACCGTTTTCGAGAATATAACCATGCTTCGCATAGCGCAGCGCGATATTGGTATTCTGTTCTGCGAGCAGGAAGGTAACGCCTTCCTGTTCATTAAGTTTTTCGACGATTCCGAATATTTCTTCGACCAGTTGTGGAGCGAGGCCCATCGAAGGTTCATCGAGCAGGATCATTTTTGGTCGCGACATGAGCGCCCGCCCAATGGCAACCATTTGTTGTTCGCCGCCGGAGGTATAACCCGCCTG
>JAAEOZ010000326.1 GCA_024222685.1 Gammaproteobacteria bacterium
AGAAGTTTGTGTAATTTTGAAGAAGAGTTTGTGTCCATGATAATTTTCCAACTCCGGTTTGAAGCAATGGAAAGTATTGTCGGAGATTAACCGGTGTAGTCAATGTTTATTTAGTGCCGACCTTTATCGTTGGTCTTTAACCTCGTTCTATAACGACTCGCCCCTGCGAGGGATAAACCTGAACCAGGTCACCGCTTGTAATCAATTTCGTCACATCGCCATCATCGAATCGATCACACATCGACATGTTTGCTAGCGCTGCTCCCTGCGTAACAATCGGATTGACACTGTTGAATAAAAGCGCTTTCGGTGCAATTTGACGTGAAGCCATTTCGTGTAACATCCATGCCGAAGCGACGCCACCCTTGGCAGTATTGAATACCATAATTTTATCGACGTAACTGAGTCCGGCAAGCTTATGCTGTGGCCGGGAAAAAGTACCGGAAATGCGATCGAGATCATAACGTGCAGAAAAATTATCATCGGTTACCAGTGCTTCGCCGCTGACATCGGGGCCGATGCCGATATGGCAGCGTAATTCGAATATGGTCATTAGACGACCTCACCGGCGATTGCCGAGGCAACACAGTTTTCCATGTCTGACAGTGTAGGTTGATAACCGTAGCCGCCGATTATATTGGTCAATTTTGCTGAATTCGTCATCAGGCGTTTCCAGCCATTGGCTTCCCCCATTTCGCGTGCATAACTTTGATAGAAACACATACCTTCGAGTACCAATGCCCCAGACGATTCTATTCGCTCGACAAAACCTGCACGCCGCGCATCTGCTGCCACGGCCGGACTGGTAACTGCAAGCAGGCTGGTATCCGGGTGAATTTTTCTACCATCAAGCAGGCTTGCAAGTGATTGTAATTCCATCAATGAAAGTTGAGGTGCTGAAAAAACAACAAGGTCGAGCTTATCCCCCCGGCCTCCATACTGTCCGTAAAATGAGTCAATCTGGTCTTCACTGATCGATTCGACAGCCAGCATCTGAGGATTACAAACCGTGGCTAGCTCCGGGGCTTCAGGAGTAATACCGACAAGGTGAAACAATGGTATAGAACCATAACTGGCCATTGCCGCGCCAAAGTGTTTGAGCTCGTCCGAACCGGGTTGAGACTCGATACCCTGAATAACCGGGACATCCCAGTAAGAGCCGCTGCGTGCACCGATAACGGCTCCCAGGGCACCCCAGTCCGACAGCGACTGTGGCTGCCATTGCAATTGAAATCTTTTTGTCGCCCGCCGATTTTTGTCGAGATGAAGCCCGTAGCGAGGCGTTCGACCCGTTAAACCTGCTGCCAACGCCGAGGGGCCACCTTCGAAATTGGAATAGGCTCCGAGTACACTATTGCAGTAAATCACAACCCCGGTATCGCCAAATGCCAGATGCTCACCTCGAACCGGTGGCATTATTGTCTGATAGTTGATGCATGTATTAGTCATCACTATGCCCATGGACTCGAAGGCCCTGATTGTACGTTGCTCCAGACTGGCCATTAAATCGGTTTGTTTCAAACGTTTGTAGTGGCAAAAATCGATGCCGCGCGGGTCGGTGATCATTGGGATTTTGACGCTTCGCTGGTCAACAGGGAAATTAGCCAGGCGTTCGAGGAACTCGATGCCAGCCTCTCCCAGTGATTCGGTATCGGCCATGATATGAGCCTGCGATACTTCTACAAAATCGTCAGCATCGAAGAACTGCCCCACCTGAAGCATATGCTCCATCGACCAGCGCCTGGGTTCACCCATTTCGCCGTTAAGCATGGCCTGCTCTTGGTCGTTTAACTTCATTTTGGTGCCACAGTCATTGTGGTTGTGGAGTGTAGATTAAATTGAACCAAGCAATTTCTCAATTTCATTGATTTCGGCCTTCGAATTTTTCATGAATTCCATAATTTCCTGAGGATTGTCAGTGCTCAATCCGAGCTTCGCATAGGCTGGCATTTTGGATATCGGTGGCAATCGCTTCATGTCTTCGGTTCCAATAAAACTATGATATTGAGCAATCATCACCAGATCACAAAGGTCGGCCTGATCGCCAGGATTCCTGAACCAGTCTTCCGACTCTTCTCCGACAGTGACGAGATCCGCAGTAAATTTCCATTTATGTAGAAGCATGCTGGTTATCTGAGGCCTCAGGTTTCGGATGGCATGCATGAGTACCTCTTCGTCGGAATAATTATCCGGGTTTTGCTGCACATATTGTAGTATTGCAATCTCACCGAGATCGTGAATGAGGCCGCCCAACTGGGCCTGTTCCGGGTCGAATTTTCCGGATTGTTTGGCAAGTATCCGACTAAATGCAGAAACACGACGACTGTGTTCCCACAATCGTTGTAACTTTAATTTCATTTCGGGTGAACAGCTGTCAAATAGCTCTTTGACTACGTATATAAAGACCTGCTTACGCGTCGCATCAAGACCAATTCGAACAATCGCGTTTTGTAGTGTATTGATTTGGGCGACAGCACCATACAAGGCACTGTTGGCAATCATAATTAGCTTTGCGGTAATCGCAGGGTCAGAATGTATTATTCGGGATACTGCTTCGGCATTGATGTCTGGCTGGGAAAAGGCCTGCTGGATTTTCTGAGCAACATCGGGAAGACTAGGCAGCTTGATATTGCCGCAGGTTATGTCCTGAAACAGCTGAATGGTGAGCTCGCATTCTTCGCTGGTTTGTTCGATAGTGATGACTTCCATGTCACTATTATCGTTTTCCAGTAGTTGCGCAAAACCGGTTAAAAGCCCTGTAGGTATCTTGATATATTCGATTGTTTCTGCTGCATCGACATCGTACATGCTCGGTCGAATATGCGCGATTGGTGATAACTCGCCCTCCGACTTGCATTCGACAAGCTTTATTGCACCATCTTTTGCTATTGTATTGACACTACCCTGCAGGATATAAAGACAAAACTCCTCTGTTTCACCACGTTCGATCAGGCGGGTTTTTTTTACCGCTGATTGCAGCGTGAGTTTATCTGCAAGTTGCGCCAGTTGTTCGTTGTTGAATTGACTCAGAGTACGCAATCGTCGTAATAGTTCGATCCTGGGTTTAGACATTAAGTCGTCCGTTTTAAGTTAATCTGTTCTACTAATATTAGTCGATTAAGCGCAAAGTGGATGGATAATCGGTAAATATTCCATCCAGTCCCAGACCTTTAAGATGAACAACTAAATCCAGTTCATTAACGGTATACATCATTACCCGGACACCCTGATCCTGAATCTGACGGACAAGTTCTATATCCAGATATTCGTCATCGATATGCCAGGAATAAGGTTGCAGGGTTTCAATCATTTCCAGGGGCTGCATCGGTATGCCACAGCTTACCGGGGCAAGTGCCCAGTTGCATCCGAGCTGGCGAAGCTGCAGAATCTGACGGTGATCAAAAGATGATATGATTATCCATGGTATTTCAGGGTTCGGTTTTAGCGGAGGGTATTGAGAAAGCAGCTGAAGCAATAGTTTTGCTGTATTCAAAGATTTAATTTCAATGTTTACTGGCATTTTGCCCCAGTAGAGATCAAGAACATCGCGTAATCTGGGGATTGGCTCGCCATTATTGAGTAAAGTATTGCCTGGGTCTTCAAGTTCGTCAAAATACCCCGCCACGCCAGTTAATCGTGAGAGTTCATGATCATGAATAACCCATAGCTCGCCCTTATGTGCTCGGATATCGAGTTCTACGGCATCGATATCGAGTGCAAGCGCATGTTTAAATCCGCTCAGACTGTTTTCGAACATTTCACCGGCCGCACCTCGATGCCCGATAGTCAGAAAATGATTGTTAACCGTTGTGTTTTCCACCAGTACCTCAAAACTCGGTAATTCCAGCATGTTGACTATACTAAAACAGATGAACTTAGATAAGTGTGGAGTGCTTTTTAATAAATATGAACGGCCTGAATACAGCAATGGGTGAGCTGGAATCACTCGATCAAATGGTGCTCAATCAATTACATGAAGATATGGGCGAAGACGTTGACGAAGTACTGGAGGCTTTTCTCGAATCTATCGATGAGCTGATTGCGTGCTTAAAAGCGAGATCTACCGATGAAAGTAGTGAGGCGATTTCGCGTTGGTCGCATTCAATAAAATCATCTGCTGCCAGTATCGGCATGATGAAATTATCCACCACTGCTGAGACCCTGGAAAAGAGTCTGAAGCAGGGCATAGCAGTAGATGTAGATGTACTGGTTTCGCAAATCGAGCAGGAATATAATCATAGTCGAGAATTACTCTTCAATCGATAATCGAAAAACTGGCGAATGCATTACCTGTTGTTGCTCGGGCTGATTCTAATTGTTGTCTATGGTCCACAGCTATGGGTACAGTCAGTACTGTCTCGATATAACCGTAAAGACGAAAATAATTTCCCCGGTAACGGTGGGGAGCTGGCTCGGCATATATTAAATAGATATCAATTGGAAGAAGTTATTATTGAGGTCACCGATAAGGGCGATCACTATGACCCAGATACCCGTGCGGTGCGATTAACCCGGGATAAACTGGAAGGAAAGACACTCACAGCGATTACAGTCGCTGCACATGAATGCGGCCATGCCATTCAACATGCCGCTGGTGAAAGCCTGTTTATCATGCGAACCAGAATCGCCAGAAGGGCAGTCTGGGCGCAACGAATCGGCTCTTTCCTGCTTTTCGTAGCACCTGTTCTGGTGCTGCTGTTTAAACTCCCATCGATAGCTATCATAAATATCATGGGTGCATTCCTAATCATGGGATTTGCAGTTGCAATGCACCTGTTAACCCTGCCGGTAGAAATTGATGCCAGCTTTAACAAGGCATTACCGATTCTGGAATCCGGTTATCTTGATGAAGATCAAAAACCGGCGGCGCGTCGGATACTACGTGCAGCAGCCTGGACTTACGTTGCTGCTTCTCTGGCGACCTTATTAAACTTCTGGCGTTGGTTGGCGGTATTGCGTCGTTAATTTAAGTTGTTCTTCCCTGGTATGTCTGGGTGGGCTGAGTCACCCTTGACGGCAGCGCTTCAGGGCATACTCTGATCAACAAGAAGGGATTGGGCGAATGAAGGCTACCTAAGCCAGAAATGCAAACTTATGTAGGGGCGCGATTTATCGCGTCCGGCTTGTCGATACCGAAACGGGCGCGATAAATCACGCCCCTACAACTCATTCCCATCATGTCGACCATTCTTTTGCCCTGAATCGCTGCTGTCAAGGGCACGCCGCAAAGCGGTGACTCAGCATTGTTCTTTCAATTAATTGTATACATGTTGTATTTTATTAGTGTACATTACTCTCAATGAACAAAGAGCTACTCTATACCGACCTTAAAAAGCAAATTCTGACTCTGGTTCTGGAGCCGGGCAGTGCGCTCGATGAGCAAAGCTTGAGTGAGAAATACGAAATTTCGAGAACACCGTTACGCGAGGTATTGCGAAAGCTTGCCGGAGAGGGCTATGTAGATATCGTGAGTAATCGGGGAGCGTCGGTATCTTCTATGAATCATAAAGTGTTACGAGACTTCTTTGTTACTGCACCCATGCTTTATGCCGCAGTTGGAAGGTTGGCTGCTGAAAATGCCCGACCACAACAAATTGAGTCGATGAAAACTGCCCAACAACGCTTCCACGAAGCCTCACAAAATTCCGATGCAGGAGAAATGGTTTACTGGAACGATCAGTTCCATAGCTTAATGGGGGATATGGCAGATAACCCCTATTTAACACCAAGCTATAATCGATTGCTCATCGATCACGCTCGCATCAGTCAGACTTTTTATCGTCCTAGAAACAAAGATATGGCTGGCCGAGTTGATATGGCAGTTAGACATCATGACAAAATGATCGAAGCAATTGAAAGCGGTGACAGTGAACGTATGGTTGAACTGATCATTGAACACTGGGAGTTGTCGCAGGAATTAATGGATTACTTTGTCCGACCGGATCCTTTGCCCATAACAGATATAGTGAGCCAAACATGAAATTTGAAGGTATTTACACACCGATAGTGACACCTTACAGAGAAGATTTCAGTATCGATTACGAACGTCTCAGTGAAATTGTCGAATTCCTTATCGAGCGAGGTGTTAGTGGAATTATTTCCGCAGGTACCACTGGTGAATATTACGCGCAAAGCATGCAGGAGCGCTTCGATTTAATGGCGTTTTTGCAGAAGCAGATAAAGCGGCGGGTAACTTACATCGTTGGCACAGGTGCCATTCGTACCGAGGACTCAATTGACTATGCCAGACAGGCTGTCGAGGTGGGTGCCGATGCATTGCTGGTTGCCACACCACCTTATGCAGTTCCTACTGAACGTGAAGTAGCACTGCATGCGTTGGCTATCGACAGGGCGGCTAACCTGCCGATAATGCTATACAACTATCCGGGCCGCATGGGTGTGAATATGGGCGAGGAATTTCTTGACCGTGTGGGTCGATCGGTTAACTTCTGTGCGATAAAAGAATCTTCCGGCGATGTTAACCGTATTCATTTACTCGCTCGAGACTATCCCCATATTCAACTGTCCTGCGGGATGGATGATCAGGCGCTGGAATTCTTTGCCTGGGGTGCACGGTCCTGGGTTTGCGCAGGATCTAATTTTGCTCCGGAGATTCATGTAGCAATGTACCAGGCCTGCGTGGTTGAAGGTGACTTTAGCAAAGGTCGGCGGATTATGTCGGCGATGATGCCGTTAATGCGCGTGCTTGAGCAGGGCGGAAAATTTATCCAGTGCGTCAAGCATGGCCTGACCACACGAAGCCTGCCGGTTGGCCCTCCGCGCAAGCCATTGCAACCGTTGAACAAAGACGACAGGCGTTCACTCGAACAGGTGTTACGCGTTATGAATACTACATTTAACCAGATAACCGAGGATGGTAGGCATGTCTGAATTACTCACTCTTGATGAATATAAAGCGATAGCGCAGTCCTTAAGCTTAGCTTCCAACGCTTTTATCGATGGCAAATTTCAGGCTTCTAAATCAGGAAATAGTTTTGTCTCGGTAAATCCCGCTACCGGTGAAACACTGGCAAATGTTGCTGCCTGCAATGCTGAGGATGTGGATTTTTCGGTATTAAAAGCCAGGCAAGCCTTTGACGATGGACGCTGGAGCAAACTACATCCTGCTCAACGTAAAGAGATACTGATCAGGCTGGCCAGGCTGATGAAACGCAATCAACACGAACTCGCGGTAATGGAAAGTATCGATTCGGGCAAACCGATTGCAGATTGCGAATTGGTCGATATTCCTGAAACCATTCATTGCCTGATCTGGCATGCCGAAGCAATTGATAAAATGTACGACCAGACTGCGCCGGTGGGCGATGAAGCCATGGCTGTAGTCGTCCGTGAACCGGTTGGTGTGGTTGCTTGTGTGCTACCGTGGAACTTTCCCCTGCTGATGCTGGCATGGAAAATTGCACCGGCGCTGGCTGCAGGCAACTCGGTTATAGTCAAGCCGGCTGAGCAGACCAGTCTAACTGCATTACGCGTCGCAGAACTGGCAATGGAAGCAGGAGTACCTCGTGGTGTTTTAAATGTTGTTACCGGCATGGGGCCTGATGTTGGCGAACCACTCGGTATGCATGCAGATGTCGATATGGTGTCGTTTACCGGCTCTACCGAAACGGGTCGTCGCTTCCTGCGCTACTCAGCAGACTCCAATCTGAAAAAAATAGTACTCGAATGTGGCGGTAAAAACCCCGCTGTCGTTCTCGATGATGCCGAAGAGCTGGATCTGGTTGCCGAGCATATTGTCAATGGGGCGTTCTGGAATATGGGAGAAAACTGTTCAGCAAGTTCCCGGTTAATTGTGCATGAAGCAATAAAGGATGAGCTCATGACTCGGATCCTGTCGCGTGTAAGGGAATGGAAAACCGGTGACCCGCTAGACCCACAGAATCACCTCGGTGCGCTGATCGATAAAGATCATTTTAACAAGGTATGTGGTTATCTGGATCAGGGTAATCTGATTCTCGGCGGTGATACCGATCAGGGTTGTTACGTTTATCCAACCATTATTGATGACGTCAAAGTGACCGATACCCTGGCCCAGGAAGAAATATTCGGCCCTCTATTGTCAGTCATAACGGTACGATCTACCGAAGAGGCGGTCGCGGTAGCCAATGATACTGATTATGGTCTAGCCGCAAGTGTGTTTACTGCCAATGGCAAGAAAGCCTTGCGAGTTGCCCGTGAAATCAGGGCTGGAACAGTCACCATAAATTGCTACGGAGAAGGCGATATGACGACACCTTTCGGTGGATACAAACAATCGGGATTCGGTGGTCGAGACAACTCTATTCATGCACATGACCAATATACTGAATTAAAGACTATCTGGATCGATTTAAGTGACCGTACTGCTACCGACTCGATCGATTAGTGGTCA
>JAAEOZ010000327.1 GCA_024222685.1 Gammaproteobacteria bacterium
AGCGCCGCAGTTTTATTCGAGTCAACGGAAGGCTGATCAAGTAATAACTGGTAACCGGCAGCTAATGCCTCAGTGCCTTTATCCATATCACCCAGTACGCTATTCATCAGATTACCAGCTTCATCGGGGTTTTCGGCAACTTTACCGCTACCGTACATATCTATCGCCAGGGCAACATAGCCCAACTCAGCCAGCATATGTGCTCGCTTGCGTATATAGTCGTTCACACCCCACCACTCGTGCACGATGATTACACCGGGCTTCGGTGAATTAATCGATTCATCCTGAGCGAGATAGGCAATATGGTTATTTTTGCCAACAGTATAGCCAATGGTACTGGTTATAATATTCATATCTGACTCTCCTCCAACAATATTGCGACAACATAATTCAGAAAGGCTGGAAAAACCAGTGACAAATCACAGGCGTCGCACAAATTCCGTGGGACTCAAAATTGGATATAAATTTCCTGGTGCTAATAAGTCCCCATCACCCGAAACCAGGTAATCGGCTTTGGCTGCTATCAGGCTGGCGAGGATAGGACTGTCATCCGGATCGGTAGGTACTTCTTGTTTTACCAGTGCAATATCAACCACTTCAACACGCAAATAA
>JAAEOZ010000328.1 GCA_024222685.1 Gammaproteobacteria bacterium
AGCGTATTGATCAAAATTCATTCCTGATATCAGGAACACAAACCGGTGATCTCGACAAGCTCAGGCCAGAACACTATTCGCTTGTCACGGGCGTTAATTTGTCAAACAACAGTGTCGATGCCTGCGGGCCGGTTAAACCTTCTTCGGAGTCATTAACCCATGCTGCGGTTTATGCACTGGATGAACGCATTCAATTTGTCTTTCATGTCCATAGCCCCGATATATGGTGTGCACGGCATAGTCTGGGAATCGCGCAGACCGGTAATGATATCGCCTATGGTACAACGCAAATGGCCGAAGAAATGTATCGTCTGCATCAACAGGGCAGTTTTGTAAACGGTAATATCCTGGCGATGTCGGGTCACCAGGATGGCATTATCAGCTTTGGTGGGAATGCCGAGGAAGCGGGTAATATTATTATCGAAACTTTGCGTATCGTTTGACACAATTGCTGTCTATAATCGGCTCGACATACTGTTATTGCGAGCCTGTTTGATACTATGTCAAACCACCGGTTTTTCCCATATGTTTTGATTACAGTCGCCGGACTGATCTGGGGGGCAACCTTTTCTCTGGCATTGATAGCGACGGGTGAAGGCGCGCATCCGCTGGCGATTTCAGCCTGGCAGGTGGTGGTGACCGGGATCTTCTTTGTCGGATTCTGCGGCATGACAAATATCCCTGTTTTCCGCTTCAGGAACCTGCGGCATTATACCGTTCTGGCCGTTATCGGCATTACTGCTCCAAATCTGGCCTATTACTATGCGGCGCCGCATTTATCGGCCGGCATTCTTTCAATCACGGTTTCCACCGTGCCGCTGTTAACCTATGCGTTCATGCTGTTCCTGCATTACGAGTCAATTCTGGTAAAACGGGTGTTCGGTATCCTGCTCGGCATGGTAGCGATCCTGTTATTAGTACTGCCCGATCAGGGCATTGAAGGTAACGATGCCAATCTGTGGATATTGCTGGCATTGCTCAGCGCGGTTATGTACACGGTGGAAAATGTTTACATC
Source organism: Gammaproteobacteria bacterium (assembly GCA_024222685.1). Lineage (GTDB taxonomy): Bacteria > Pseudomonadota > Gammaproteobacteria. The sequence continues at coordinate 1,017 of JAAEOZ010000328.1, forward strand.
GGACATGGCATCGATGACATTATCGATGTGCGCGAATTACTCTGTGGTTCGAATTTTGTTGCTTTCTTTATGCAATTCCCTCTAGCGTGGTATCTGGGGGTTGCCGAACCAGCGAGCTGGCTGTTGACTGTGCCTGGTCTGGCACTGGCTGGCCTGGGTATTGGCAGCGGTATCGCATATACGTTGTTTTTCTATAGTATAAAAACTTCGGGTGCTGTGTTTGCCAGTCAATGTGCTTATATCGTGACTTTGTCCGGTGTGATCTGGGGCATTATCGTTTTTTCCGAAGAGCACAGTATCTGGGTATGGTCATCGCTGGTGGTATTAATGGTAGGGTTGTTTCTGGTTGCGCCTAATAAAAAGCAGGATAATCAAGTTGCAAATGCTACAGTAGTTTCCGAACATGCTTCGTAGTATTAATCTCAATAGCCTTGAGCAACCTTATTGCCCCAGGTAAATAAAATGACTGTCAGAATCGAAGTAAAAAATGCCAGCCAGTGAAAAACATTAAATTCTTCCCTGAATATATAAACGCCGACAATAATTGATGTCGTGATGATGGAAATAACCGCATAGAGAATATATGAAGACGCGCCATAGTTGGAATAAAGCAGGTTAAAACCCAGGTAGGTTAAAAATAATCCTGCACCACTCAATATCGCCCAGTGTCCGTTTTGCTTTATCGCGCTTGCATATTGTGTAGCACCGAAGAACGGTGCGACCAGTATAGTCAATGTGACACAAACCAGCGCCGCCAATGCGATGAAGGTAAATGCGTTCTCAAGTCCGACAGCCTTTTTCTGGCCGGCGGCAAACATGGCGTTACCGATTGCCGCAATTAAGGCAAATGCCAGTGGTCCTATTAAATTCATAATGTTTCTCGTCAATAACGGGTATTATTTGGTTAAGCTAAATAATTAATCTACAGCATACTGAAGGATTGTGATTTTGCCCAGAGCAGGTCTATGATGTCGCTTAAATGCAGGTCGGGGCTAATAACATGAAAATATTTCAAGCATCTCAGCAGCATATTCCTGAAGTCGCAGGGCTATTCGATTTGTATCGACAGTTTTACCAATGCGAGCCTGACTTCGAGCTGGCGAAAAATTTTATTTCTGAACGTATTCAAAATTCAGAATCCACAATTTTTGTTGCAGATGATAACGGGAAAATAAAAGGGTTTGTTCAGTTGTACCCTTCTTATTGCTCGGTTGATGCGATTAAGATATATATTCTTCACGATTTGTTTGTCGATACGAGTGGTCGCAATTCAGGCATAGGTGCAATGCTTATGAATAAAGCCACTGAGTATGCTCGGGAGCAGGGTGCATCACGGATCGATCTGACGACCGAGTTTAGTAATAAAGCAGGTCAACATCTGTATGAGAAACTGGGTTATAAAAAAGTCCTGGAAGAATATTATACTTATTCACTGAAGATTTAGCGGGTATTCTGTTAAACCCCGCCCGGAGTAATTATGCGTAACTGGATCGAACAGTCGATTAAAAGAATCGAGGCTGATTTTCAGCGCTCTGCCGATACTCATCTGGTAAAGCTCAATATACCTGTTTTCCGCGATATCGATATTTACCTGAAAGATGAAAGTACCCATCCGACAGGAAGCCTCAAACACCGGCTGGCAAGATCACTTTTCCTTTATGCTTTGTGTAACGGCTGGATAAACCGCAACACGACCGTGGTGGAAGCCTCTTCCGGCAGTACGGCGGTGTCGGAAGCCTATTTTGCCCAGATGATCGGAATACCGTTTATTGCTGTGATGCCATCGAGCACTGCTCGCAGCAAAGTTTTGCTAATTGAACACTATGGCGGCCAATGCCATTTTGTCGAAAAAGCATCGCAGGTTCGTGAAGAGTCTGCTCGACTGGCTGAAACTATTGATGGCTACTTTATGGATCAATTTACCTACGCCGAGAGAGCAACAGACTGGCGCGGTAATAACAATATCGCCGAGAGTATATTTCAGCAGATGAAGCAGGAACCCTACCCGATTCCCATGGCAGTCGTCATGAGCGCAGGAACCGGAGGCACTTCGGCGACGCTGGGTCGATATTTTCGCTACCGCGGCTATGCAACCCAACTGACGGTGGTCGATCCTGAAAATTCAGTGTTTTTTGATTATTACCAGAGCCGTGATGCCAGTCTTACCAGTGAGAGAGGCAGCCGAATTGAAGGCATCGGACGCCCTCAGGTCGAGCCATCTTTTCAGGCGGATGTTGTTGATCAAATGCTACAGGTAGCGGATGCCGCAAGTATCGCCACGATACGTTGGCTGGAAAAGCTTATCGGTCGTAAAGCGGGTGCTTCGACCGGTACCAATCTCTGGGGTGTTTTCCATGTCGCCAGAGAAATGTTGGCAAAGCAGCAAAGCGGTTCAATTGTGACATTGATGTGCGATAGCGGTGAACGCTATCTGGATACCTATTACGATGATAGCTGGGTTGCTCAGAATATTGGTGACTTGCAGGTTTATGCTGACAAATTGCCTGTCTTATAAGTACGACTGTGAAATAGGTAAGTGGTTTTCAGGAAAAACTGAAGCAACTGATTGACTAGGCGAAGGGTAAAATAACTCGGGTGCAACCGCCATGGGTGTGCATTTTCGAAAACTGTACATTACCCCCGACTCTGCGCAGCGATGTCAGTGCCAGGAAAAGCCCGATACTCTGGGGCTTTTTATAAAAGCATTCTCCCTTCGCATTCTCGATTTGCACGTCGTTTATGTTGGTACTATCGTCCAGGATATCTAAAGTCAGCTCCTTTTCGCTGGCTGATATTTTTATATTAAGTTGCCTGTGGGTCAGGTCGGCCGATCTATTGAGCAGGTTGACCAATGCCTGAGCAATAGTTTTGTCGTAAATTAGTTTTCCACTCAAATCGGATTTGGGAAAAATTGCTTTGCAGGGTGGAGATTTTCTCTGCTTACGCCATCGAGAAACAATACGATCAATAAATTCATGAGCAGGAGTTGGCTCTCCGCTACCGGGACCTGAATCATCCATGGTTTCCGGAAGCTCAGACAAGATTTCCTTACAGCGATTGATTTGCTGGCGAAGAATTTCCTGGTTCCAGAATAATTTGGGGTCCCTCTCCATCTCGTGGTCTCGTGTGATTTCATCTGCAATCATCGACAGGCTTGCCAGTGGTTTATCAAGCTCATAGGCTGTGCCGGCAGCAAGAGTGCCTAGCGTGACCAGTTGTTCATCTTGCAGTTCGCGTTGACGTGCCTCGGTGATATCATTATCACGCCGTTTAAGCTCACGTGATAAATGGGTTATAAACCAGGTGACCAGTGTGGCGCTCAGCAGAAATCCAAACCACATGCCGATAACATGCTGGTTAAACATTCCATCATTTGCAGTCATACTATGATGATCGTGGTCGATGTAGGTGAGTGGAACATTAAATCTCAATAGCAGGCTATAAAGCATCACTGTTAGTGAGGTCAGCATCCAGGTTTGCCTGCCTGGAATGATAGTAGCTGATATAGCCAGTGGAATCAGGTAAAGAAAGATGAACGGATTAGTTGCACCACCGGTAAAATAAAAAATCAGTGAGAAAGAAATAATATCTATCGACAAATGGCTAAACACAGTCCAGTCTAAATTTTCTCCGATATTGTCGATAGACTTCCGAGTAATTAGATTGGTTATGGCTAAGGCAAATAAGATCAAAACTATGGGCATTGTCGGCAGGCTGATCTTCAGCACGAACAAGGCCAGCAAAACGGTCAGGACTATGAAACTCATGGTGATGTTTCGTAGCCAGAAAAGCTGCATCAGTATCCGAGCCGAGCTGTTTAGGTGATTCTGGAACATGGCATTTACAAAATTAAATATACGTTTTTGTGAAAGTTTCGTGAAGCGTTGCTGAAAGTGTATGCGAAGCAGTTGAAAACTGGAATGTGACGTATTGTCACATGCCTGAAAGGTCTATTGATGCCGGGCAGTCTTTAATTCAAAAACTGAGTATTCAGATCGGTGACCGGATAACCCGTTTTGATGAAGATTTACTCGCCGTGTTCGGCAAAGTTTAGTGACGTTGTATTGAGATTGTCGGCGTAGCCAATTAATTCAGCAGGCAATGTTTGGTATAGTCTCCAGCCTCGTTTAAAGACCAGTCACCCTTTGGCTTTTCCCTGAGATCAGCACACCATTCCTTGCTGCCAATTTCGGGCGAGCAGGCCGAAATCAGGCAGGCGAAAACTGACGTTAAGGCAAGTGTTCTGAGTATTCTGAGCATGGTTTTTTCGGTGGTTTAAAAAATGTCGACAAGAGTATAGGATTTAGCCGAAATTACCAGGTAGTCGAGTAAATCACTGTCTGTTTCGATTGCTCCGCCATCGATGACCAGATAATCAAAGCACTGTTCAACTGTCATCTAATAAAAATAGCAGGTATACCGCGAATATAATACTGAATAGTTGTTATATTTTTCTGTGGAACTGTTTAAGATAAAACTATGAGCAGCGAGTTTTATAACGTTAAAGCCGATTTTCTTGAGCAGCCCGATCTAATTCGTATGCAACGCGCGTACTGGTTAAAGCAGGCGGAATACGTTAGCAATCGATCGCTCTTTTACCAAAAGCATTTTAGCAACCAGGCGTTAGCAGGAAACCTGGACGAAATTTCCGATTTACCATTTACTGACAAGGAAATGCTGCGTTGTGATCAACATGAAACCCCACCCTTTGGCAGTTATCTTGCCGCACCAACGGATCAAATCACGCGGATGCATCGCACCTCTGGTACGACTGGTACGGCGATGAACCTGGCTTTGACAGAACAGGATGCGCGCATGACTGCTATTGTCGGCGGCAGGGCACAATCGGCAGCAGGCCTTGGCCCGCAATATCGTGTGGTACATTGCCTGAATTATCAGCTGTGGATGGGAGGATATACCGATCACGCGGCGCTGGAAGCAACAGGCGCGATGGTAGTGCCTTATGGTGTAGGTGATACCCGTGGTCTGATTCAGCTAATCAGAGAAATGAAAATTGACGCCATTTCCTGTACGCCATCTTATCCGGCTGTTCTGGAGCGGGTGATCAAAAAAGACTTTCCAGAAATTGATCCAGAAGATCTGGGTTTGAAGTTAGGTTTATTCGGTGGAGAAGCAGGCCTTGATGATATCGCATTTCGTACCCGGCTTGAGGATATGTGGGGCTTTAAAGTACGTAATTCGAACTACGGTGTCACTGACATACTGTGTAATTTTGCTGGTCAGTCGACGCTTAGTAATGACCTGCATTTTGTAGCAGCTGATGTGTTATATGCAGAGTTAATCGATCCACACAGCGGTGATTTGAAACCCTGGCAAGCGGGTCAAAGCGGTGAACTGGTGTTGACTCATTTATGCAAGCAGGCGCAGCCTTTGGTGCGATTCCGCACCAGTGATATTATCCAGCTTACTGCAACCGACAGGGCCGCCTGCGGTCGAACTGCGCCCAGGTTCCGTGTTATTGGCAGAAGTGATGATATGGTAGTGGTTCGCGGAATAAATGCTTTCCCGACCATGATTGCTGCGGTTATTAATCAATTTGACGAGCTTTCAGGAGAATATCGAATCGTGCTACAGGCACCACCGCCCTATGATTACCTGCCTGTCGAGGTGGAGTTGGCAAAAGCTCTTGAAGATTGTTTGGGGCTGGCAGATCGACTCGAACAAAAAATCAAACAGCAGCTTGGTATTAGCTCACGCGTGCGGCTGCTGGACCCTGACAGTTTGCCGCGTACTGAGGGTAAAACCAGGCGTGTTATACGGGGAGACTAAATGCAAACAGTGAACTATGCAGTCGATAGAGGAATTTGCACAATTACACTGAATCGTCCGCAAAGCTTAAATGCAATGAACCGTGCTCTCATCGATGAAACCGCAAATGCATTTGCTAGCGCTAATGCTGATGACGAAGTCCGTGCAATTATCTTTACAGGGGCTGGTCGCGCTTTCTGTGCTGGCGATGATCGACACGAGCACCGGCATCCTGAAGATGAAACCGAAGCTCGAGACCTGGTTGAGGCGATTCAGCGGGTTACTGAGGAAATGGTTCTGGGTAAAAAACCGGTTGTCGGTGCAATAAATGGCTGGGCGGTTGGCGGTGGATTCGAATGGGCGATTAACTGTGACTTTTCGATCTGGGCGAGATCATCGAAAGCTTTTTTCCCGGAAGTGGCTCTGAACCTGTTTGTCACCGGTGCTGTAACCTCGCTATTACCTGCCCTGGTAGGTTTGAACAAGGCAAGAGAAATGCTATTTCTTGGTGAGCATTACAATGCTGAGAACTTGCTGGATATAGGCGTGGCGTGGCGGGTTGTAGAAGATAAACAGCTTATGCCAGAGGCTGTGTCGGTGGCAAAAAAACTTGCTGAGCTTCCAGTTTTGTCGAGTCAGGCGATGAAACGTGTCTTGAATCAAACTGCGGTGAATGATTTGAGACAGGCCATTAAACTGGAAACCGAAGCAACCATTGATGGGTTTCTGGATCCGAAGACTACTGAATTGTTGAAGGCATTCTAGCGTGATTCCAATTGACCGATGCGAACTCTAACCCTTGTCTTTCTCTGCTGTAACCAGAGCATAACCCCGTTCCAGGGCCTCCAGGTTGAGATCTACAAAGCGCGCCGGAACCGTATCACGGATTGCCTGTTGCATGGATTTCTGACTGCAGATATCGCTGAGGCCGACCATGACACCGAGTGAAATGACATTCGCGGTGCGCACATTGCCGATTTCCCGCGCCGCCTGGATCAGGGCCAGGGAGATCATTGTATAGCTACCGGTGGGAGGAGAGTCAACACGCTCACGGTCGATAATAACCGTGGAGCCGTCTTTGATCAGACCGACGGAATTCTCAACTGCAACCTGGTCCAGGATAACCAGATAATCGATCCCGGTAACCAGCGGATAACCGGTACTGTTTCCGACCACCAGGTCACAACGACTTAGCCCGCCCCGCGAGGTGGGTTCATAGCTTTGCGACATGGAAATACTGCGGTCCTCCAGCGCCAACCCTGCCGCCAGGATTTTGGCCGCCAGTTGTAGCCCCTGGCCACCGCTGCCGCTGAAACGAATCTGGGTTTCGCTCATTTTTTTACCCTGCCTGCGACCTGCTGCTGGTAAGCCTGAACATACTCGGGCCGATCATTTTTATGTAACACACCGGTCCTGACATTACGCGGCTGGAAAACCTCATCCGCTATCATCCCGTATGAATCGGAGCGAAATTCTGCCTTTTGACTCAATACCATTTCAGCGGACTCACCGAGATCGTTTTTACGGCCATAAATTTCGGTGCAATCCGAAATAACCTCGAGGAAAGCAAAACCGGGATGCTCGATACCCTGTTGTATGAGGTTTTTTAGTGAAGGAGTTTGCAGCGTAATCTCGCGCCCGACGAATCCGGCGCCGGCGCCCTCTGCCAGATTACAGGCATCGAATACGGGTTCATAATTGCCCTCGGGTGTCGTAGTTGTGAAACGGTCAGGTGATGTGGTCGGTGATACCTGACCGCCCGTCATGCCATAGGTTTCATTGTTGAGCATCAGGCAGGTAATATCCAGGTTGCGCCGACAGGCATGGATGAGGTGGTTACCACCGATGGCGAGGCAATCGCCGTCACCGGTGATGACGATTACCTGCAGGTCGGGTCGGGCGAGTTTTAGTCCGGTGGCAAAGGCCAGTGGCCTGCCGTGGGTAGTATGGAAGGTGTTGGCGTCGATATAGGCGCCAACCCGGCCCGAGCAGCCGATGCCGGTTACGATCGCCAGGTCGTCCCTGGCAATATCCAGGTCATGGATCGCCCATAGCAGTGCGCGCATCGCAATACCATGGCCACAACCGGGACACATGAAGTGAGGAAACAGGTATTCGCGAATATAGTCGCGGATTTCAAATGGATTCCTGGTCTGATCAGGCATCTTGCAGGACCTCTCGCACCTTGTCGATTATCTGTTGTGGGGAAATGGCTTCACCATCGTAACGATGCAGCCCGACAACGGCAGTGGAGCTATTCTTATAGCGCTCTATTTCCACGATCAATTGGCCTGCGTTCATTTCGGGCACCAGCACAAGCCGTGCATTCTTAATCGCCTCGCAAAAGGTTTTCTGTGGAAAAGGCCACAGGGTAATCGGTCTGAACAGGCCCACCCTGACCCCTTCTTCCAGTAGTCGCAGTTTGGCGCTTTGCGCGGCCCGGGCGGTGATTCCATAACTGACGATTACCACCTCTGCATCTTTGCAATCGGATTGATCGACCGACTCGACCAGGTCGTTGTGATGCTCAAGTTTCTGCAGCAGGCGTGAGATGACG
>JAAEOZ010000329.1 GCA_024222685.1 Gammaproteobacteria bacterium
CAATCCTGAGTGAGTTGTTGCCGAAGGGTCTTTCTTTCGATCTGATTAATAAAACACTCGATAAGAAAAATGTATCGATTTTGATCGATGCCTGCTATCGCGATGTCGGCCTTAAGGATACGGTAATTCTTGCCGATCAGCTGATGTATACCGGTTATCACTATGCAACTCGATCGGGAATTTCGATCGGCGTCAACGATATGATTATTCCGGACGAAAAGACCGATTTGATTAACAGTGCTGAAGATGAAATTAAGGACATCGAGAAACAATGGACGACTGGTCTGGTAACCTCCGGCGAGCGTTACAATAAGGTAGTCGATATCTGGTCACATGCCAACGATAAAGTAGCGCGTGCGATGATGAAGGAAATCGGCAAAGAGAAAGTCATGGACTCGGACGGTAACGAAATGGAGCAGGATTCATTCAACTCAATATTCGTAATGGCCGATTCTGGCGCACGGGGTTCTGCCGCTCAGATCAGACAGTTAGCCGGTATGCGTGGTTTGATGGCCAAACCGGATGGTTCGATCATCGAGAATGCGATTACCGCGAATTTCCGTGAAGGTCTCGATGTATTGCAATACTTCATCTCTACTCACGGTGCACGTAAAGGTCTGGCTGATACTGCGCTGAAAACCGCAAATTCGGGTTACCTAACCCGTCGTCTGGTAGATGTATCTCAGGACCTGGTCGTTAATATGGATGATTGCGGGACTGATAAGGGTATTGAGTTGCGACCAATAATTGAAGGTGGTGATATTGTTGTTGACCTCGGAGAACGTGTATTGGGGCGAACCATTCAGCAGGATTTACTGGATAATGACGGAAATGTGATTATCGAAAATGGAGTGCTGCTGGAAGAGGGTGAAGCCGACATCATTAACGAACTTGGTGTTGATGAGATCATGGTACGTTCTGCCGTTACCTGTGAAGCTCGTCACGGTCTTTGTGTGAAGTGTTACGGCCGCGAACTGGCGCGAGGTCATCTGGTTGGCAAAGGCGAAGCTGTCGGTGTTATCGCGGCGCAGTCAATCGGAGAGCCAGGAACTCAGTTAACTATGCGTACCTTCCATATTGGTGGTGCGGCTAGTAGTTCGGCTTCGGTAAACAGTATCGAAATCAAGAATTCGGGTACTGCCAAATTCCACAATGTTAAAGTTGTTAAGAATTCTGCCAAAAGGCTGGTTGCGGTATCACGATCAGGTGAAATCGGTATTGTCGATGAAAACGGTCGTGAGAAAGAACGTTACAAGATTCCATACGGGTCGGAATTCCAGGTAAAGGACGGTGATAAAGTAAAAGCCGGTCAAACTATGGCTACCTGGGACCCGCACATGCATCCGGTTATCACCGAGGTGGCTGGTAAGGTTAAATTCTCAGATTTTGTCGAAGCTGTAACTGTTCAGCATCGTGTCGACGATATGACGGGTCTGACCTCTATCGAAGTAATGGATGACTCGATTCGTTCTAATGCCGGTAAGGAACTGCGACCAACTGTCGAACTAATTGATAAAAAAGGTGAAATTCTATGTTACGCGGGCACTAATATCCCTGTTCATTACATGTTACCCGGTGGCGCGTTTGTCAACGTTGAAGACGGTGCTGCGATTCAGGTTGGTGATGTATTGGCAAAGATTCCACAGGAATCCTCCAAGAACCGTGATATAACCGGTGGTTTACCTCGGGTAGCCGATCTTTTCGAAGCAAGAAAACCGAAAGAGCCGGCGATCCTGGCGGAAATGACTGGTACTGTGTCTTTTGGTAAGGAAACCAAAGGTAAGAAGCGACTGGTTATTACCAATTCCGATGCGGAATCAATCGAGACGTTGATTCCGAAGTTTCGTCATATCAATGTGTTCGAAGGTGAGCATGTAGAAAAAGGCGAAACCCTGGTTGACGGTGAACTCGACTCCCACGATATAGTACGTATAAGAGGTCTTCGTGACTTAACGAATTACATGGTCAGTGAAGTACAGGATGTCTATCGACTGCAAGGTGTTGCTATTAATGATAAACACATCGAAGTAATTGTGCGTCAGATGCTGCGCAAGGTGACAATAGTCGATGGTGGTGACACCAGGTTGCTACGCGGCGACCAGGTCGATAAAGCACGTGTGCTCGATATGAATGACAAGGCAATTGCAATGAACAAGAAACTTGCAACATTTGAGCAGGATTTGCTTGGTATCACCAAGGCATCGCTGGTAACTGAGTCGTTTATATCGGCTGCTTCATTCCAGGAGACGACCCGTGTACTCACAGAAGCTGCGGTTAAGGGAGCTCGTGACGATCTTCGAGGTCTGAAGGAAAATGTTATTGTAGGGCGATTAATTCCTGCCGGAACAGGCCAGACATATCACGAAGAACGCCGACGTAATCGCCTGCAACCGAGTATGCCGATC
>JAAEOZ010000330.1 GCA_024222685.1 Gammaproteobacteria bacterium
CGCAGATTTCCATAATTCCAGTTCCTTCTGATGCGTTCCCGAGTTATCACCACGTGAGAGGAATATCGATTCGGATTGCGCTATGCGCTTCAGGCTTCCCTCTATTGATTTCGCCGAATGGATATTAGCAGGATCCGTTGATGGACCCACGATAACGAAATCGTTATACATGACGTTAAACCGTTCGACACCGAAGCCTTCACTAACGAACTTCTGTTCGGCAGATTTAGCGTGCACCAGCAATACATCGCCATCACAGTTTCGGGCATTTTTAATCGCCTGGCCGGTGCCAACTGCAACTACATGTACTGTAGTACCAGTCTCCTGTTTGAATTTTGGCAACAGGTACTCGTACAGGCCTGAGTTCGCCGTCGATGTTGTCGATTGTACAATGATCGACTGTTGCTGCGCATGCAACCGAGTGAAGCTGATACTGATTGCGAGGCATAGCCCAGCTATTAAATAAGGTTTAGCTGTTTTCAAAATGAATCCCTGGTTCTAAATAATCAAATCACCCTGTATAAACGCCTGCGCTTCTTTACTGGCTGGTTGATTAAAGAATGATTGTGCCTCGGTATGTTCGAGTATGCGCCCACCATGCATAAACAGTACATCGCTCGCGAGTCGACGAGCCTGTCCTATATCGTGTGTTACCAGGATAAGCTTGACACCATCGTCACGAACCTGGCTGAGTAGATTTTCGATGCGCATTGTTGATGTCGGATCGATGCTCGCAGTCGGCTCGTCAAGAAACAGCACCTGCGGAGAAGTTGCCAGTGCCCTGGCTAGCGCCAGGCGTTGCTGCTCACCACCCGAAAGCAGACGAGCCGGTTGACGGCGTTGCTGAATCAGACCAGCCTGTTGAAGAATGTCTTCACAGTTACTGCGGTGACATTCTGAAAGGTTATTAAGCACAAAATTGATATTGGCTTCTACCGAGCGCCGCAATAATACCGGCTTTTGAAAAACCATCGCCTGCTGCTTTCTAATAGCTAAATTCAGTTTCTTTCCATTCCAGCTTATGCGGCCCTGACCAGGTTTAAGCAAGCCGTGAATTAATCTTACCAGCAAACTCTTACCTGCCCCATTTGGCCCCAAAATGACACTAATACCCGGGCTGTCAATATTTAACTCCAGTTTCGATAACAAAGACTTCTGGCCGATACTGAAGCTCAATCCATTGACTTCAAGTGGCAATAGAGAATCAGGCATAGGACATATGCCGGGCACTGGCTCTCAGACCGTAGACCAGCGAGTTAATGGTGAGTGATAGCAGAATTAATATCATGCCAAGTGCAAGCGCCAGTGCCAGATTTCCTTTCGAGGTTTCCAGCGCGATCGAGGTAGTCATCATGCGTGTTAAATGATGGATATTGCCACCTACGATTATTACTGCGCCAACTTCCGCAATCGCACGACCGAACCCGGCCAGTACCACGGTTAACAAGCTATACCGTGCATCCCAGATTAACGCCGGTATGACTTTATAACCAGGTAAACAGAAAGATCTGAACTGTTCATCGTATTCCTGGTGCAAATCCTCAATGACCTGACGGGTCAACGCCGAGATGATTGGTACAATCAGTAAAACCTGGGCAATAATCATTGCCGTCGGTGTATAAAGAATATTCAAATAGCCGAAAGGCCCTGCTCGCGAAACCAGCATATAAACCACCAGGCCAACCACAACGGGGGGCAAACCCATTAACGCGTTTAGGAGGATGTCGAGTAGTCGCCGACCTCGAAAACGCATCACCGCAATGGCAGCACCAAGTGGTAGTCCGAGCAGTGTAGAAAAAACCACCGCACTGACACTGACTCGAAGCGACAGACCGATTATTTCGAGTAAATCGTTATCCAGTCCAGCGATCAGGCTGATGGCAAGGAAGAATGAAGCGGCAAAATCCTGCACTAGCTTTTAAACGTTTATATGCATAATTTACCGATAATGCATATATTTGGGAAATTATGCAATTAATTGGTAAAAGAATTATCCGGAGTAACAGGTCTTCACACCTCGTTCCGTTTCTGGCGTCTAGCCTACCTGAAAATATGTACTACCGTGAAAATCAAGAGGAGTTAACTTGTGAAAAATCTGGAAGCCTGATAACGCCTACTTACTACTTTTGCTTTCCTTCCATGCAGGCCAGTTAATTTTCCTGGATTCGAGAATTTCGATGTCTTGGTCAAGATCAATTTGATCGACATATATAACTAAGTTTTCGCAATCCCAGCGCGCACTGGGAACAACCAAACCCTGGAAACCCATCATATATGCTCCTTCGCCAATTGCCTGACTAACTTTAGCCTCAAGTCGATTAGTATAAGGGTCTTCGATGCCTAAATGGCTTAGTTCGATAACCCCGAGTTTGAGTATATTTTTTAATGTAACTTTAAGGCGGTGCAAGTTCGTTTGCGATGACGAAAACACTGGAGCTCGCGAAAGGTGATAGTAAACTTCAGCTAGTGCTCCATCCTGGCCCATGCTGGTATACAAAGCTTCGAAACTGTCTCGGGGAGACCAGCGCCCGCCACCTGCATTACCGACAATCGGATCGCGATTAGCCCAGGTCACGCGCCATACCTCACCTTGTAATGCCTGCCCTTCGAACTTGTCAATAATTTGAAGCAGCTCTGGATCGAGAAGATCAGACATATATTGTACAAGGGTTTAGAGATAAGTCAGGGAGTCAAGTCGCTCGATGGCCATCAATACTTCATCCGTACGCTCTTGATGTATTAAGTCCATTGCAGTTTCACCGTTTAGCAGGTCATTTCGAGAATAGAGCCACATACGGATCTCATCTGGTGTATAAAACTCTGCCAGACGGTCAACGACATAACGTAAATCAGAAAGTACAAGTTCTGTTTTGGGGCGTGGTACAGCACTTCCAGAAAACCAGCGAGACACAGTCGCTTTTGACACCTTAGTGATATTAGCAACATCAACACCTGTCAATTTGCCTCTTTCTCTAATATCGCTAATGGTTTTTGTAATCGCACTTTGGCTCATGCTTTTAACCTGCTTTGTTTACCGGGCTAAGCTTCGAAATCGGAGTTAGAGCTATCGGTATCTTTTCCAGTAGATTCATTGAATGAGCTATAAGCTATCACCTCCGAAAGGAGAGTTTAGGTTATGGTTTCACAAATGTCAAACATGAAACCATAACCTAAACTTTCGCCTAATAAACAACGATCAGTTTGCGCCATAACTCTCGCCGGTTTCATCTAACTATTCACTTTCTTCGGGTTCGGGTAATGTATATAGCTTAACGGGTGTTGTCTGGCCGCGAACGGTAGTTTCACCAACATAGTTATATATAATCCCATCGGTCAGGTCGATAGTCGATTGGGTGGTAAGGATATAGGACTCATAGATTTTATTCAGGCTTTCAATTCGCGCCGCCAAATTTACTGCATCGCCGTGCACCGTATAATTGAGCCGTCCCTCGGCACCAACTGCGCCAGCAATCAAATGCCCTGTATTGACGCCAATGCGGGCTCGTAAATTATGCCCGGCAAATTCCCGGGTCAAAAAACATGCCCGCATCTCAGTTGCCGCTTTAAGCGCATTCGCCGCGTGCTGCGAATTTTTCAGGGGGACATTAAACGTCGCCAGGATCGCATCACCCTGAAATTGTGTAACGACACCTTCATACCGTTCAATAATATTCACCATTGCGCTGAAATATGCGTTCAGCAGGTTAACAATACCTTCTGGACCCAGACTTTCTGTCAGGTTTGTGAACTCCTCTATATCGGCAAACAAAACAGTGGCGACAGTTTCTTCGGTGCTTAGCGCGCCATCCTTCTTCAGCAGCGATTCAGCTACTTTCTCGGGTACGTAACGACCAAGCGTTTGACGGATCAAATCTCGTTCTCGCAATCCATCGACCATTTCATTAAAAGACTGGGCAGCCTCATCAAATTCCGAAATGTGGTTACGTGGAAGATCTGCAATATCCCTAATCTTGTTTCCCCTGACCTGTGACATGGCGCTCGCCAGGGAGCGGATAGGGCGACTAACACGAACGCCTCCGTACATGGCTACAATGAGAGTGAGAATTAGAAAGCCAACGGCCGCAATAAATGCCCTGATTAAGCGTCTGACAGTGTCGCCTTCGGCTCGTGCATCGATGTATAGTCCCATCATCCACGGAACTTCACCATAACGGGTTATAGGCCTTGTAAATACCAGATAATCGCGCTCACCCATTTCGACAAATTTGCTTTGGGTGTCTTTCAGGTCAGACAGAATTTCAGGCTTGAAACCCTTCGCAGCAAGCAAGTCCTCAAGGACGGCTTCGCCAATATCGGGGATAGTAACAATCGAGGCACCATCGACGGCATCTAATGGGCGCCAACTAACAAGCATAGGGTGAGCAATCAGCTTATTTTCATCGTAATAAATAAACGGCACGCCATGCAGATAAGTTTCATCGCTCAAGAAGCGGGATAATTTAGATATCGGAACGGTTTGCACAAGAATAGCAACAAACTGCCCGTCAACATATAAGGGCATGTAATGGGTTGCGATCGATTGTTCAAGCTTTGCCGACCATACAGGTGGTTCCCAGCGAGATTTTTTATCAATGATAACTTTTTGAAAAACCTGGCTGAAGCTATTGCGTCCCGGCCAGGGACCTTCAAATAACTGCATATCCTGGCGCGTAATAGCGATCATTCGTTTATCCTGTTTAACAAAGCCTATTGCAGATACCTGTGGTGCCGCCGATAAAAAACCCAATAAATATGATTGCAGTCGATCTTTTTTTTCAAGTGTTAAATCGCCGCTCTCAAACGATCTGGCAATTTGAACAGCTTGATGTTCCACTGGCCTTAAGTGTTTGTCGACCTGGGATGAGATTGCATTTAAAGTACTTTCGACTTTATCGGTTAAAAGCTCGTTGGTGTTTTTTGTTGCAACAGAAAATCCTATATAAAGCACGCTGCCAAGCGAAATTGCGACCAACAGGCCTAGTCCGAGTACAGCCACCCATTTAATTGGTGCGCGAAATGGTGTTTTTTGCCCTGTAGCTATCATCAGATCTATTGTCGTCAGTATTGCGATTTAGGCAACAATAAACATAGAATTTCATCTGCAAAAATCGTAATGAAAAGGTTAATATCGGCAGATGATAAACAAGCCACCAGATAACGCCAATTATCGCAATCTGCTCGCAGCCTGCGTTGCGATAACGGTTTTTGGATTTGCCTTTGGTATGACTTACCCATTGCTTTCGCTGATTCTGGAAACCCGCGGCGTCTCAAGCGATATGATCGGTATGAATTCAGCAATGATGCCGCTTGGTATATTGCTGTTTTCCTCGGTGATACCGGTGCTTACCAAGCGTTACGGTGCGCGTCGAATTGCTATCACCGCTGCGATAGTCAGCGGAATTGTCATCCTGTCTTATAAACTGTTCGATAACTTACCGGCCTGGTTTCTGATACGGCTTTTCCAGGGTATGTCGATTTCAACTCTGTTTGTACTCAGCGAAGCCTGGATTGTGGGTTCGGCCGGTGATCATAATCGAGGTAAGATTGTTGCAATATATTCCAGCGTGTTATCGGCCAGTTTCGGCGCAGGCCCTCTACTGGTGAGTATTATCGGCATCGATGGCTGGCTGCCATTCCTGCTGGGATCAGCCGTGGTATTTGCTGGTGCCATCCCATTTTTGTTTATCCACGAAGAGACGACTTCTGCACCACAGGAAACCAGGCCATCAGGTATTTTTGATTTTGCGCCTAAGGCACCATTACTCTTAGCGGCGGTGGGTGTTTTTGCCATATTCGATGCTGCAACTTTGTCGTTATTCCCTGTATATGGCATTAAAAACGGACTCGACATCACTACTTCGGCCAATATTCTTACGGCTTTGATAATCGGCAATGTACTTTTACAACTCCCTATAGGCTGGCTCTGTGATCGATACCCGCACCGCAGAATTTTAACCGCCTGCGCGTTGATAACTGGCCTGTTAATGATGTTGATTCCATTAGCTATAAATACGGATCTAAAGTGGCCATTATTAATAGTCACCGGAACCACCGGCTACGGTGTCTACACAGTCGCCCTGACCTCCCTCGGTGACAGATTCAAAGGCAGCGAACTCATCAATGGTTCTGCCGCCTTTGCTGTGATGTGGGGTTTCGGCGCCCTGTTCGGTTCAGTATCGGGAGGCTGGACAATGCTAGTCTTCGATTCCCACGGCCTGCCTTTCAGCCTGTCGCTGATTTATCTGTTACTGGTAATCGGTCTTATGTGGCGGAAAACAACTCGAACTAATACCTGATCAGGAGTGACTACCCGAATTCTCCTTACCAGGTAACCAGCTCGGCGGGCAAGTGATCGATTCGGTTCAGATAAACCACACTGTGCGCACCATTATTAAAATCGAAACGTGATATCGAAGTATTGTGGAAAGCCCAGTTGGCTACCCAGTCACTTTTATAATTATTACCGTGGCGAGTAACCCCCATCAATTCATTAACAAATTGATCGATAAAATCGCTATGTACAACCATGGCGATATTAGTTTTTGCATCAATTGCCTGTTGCTTTAAGCTCCTCACCACGGATCGGACTCGCCCAATAAATTCTTCGTGATCTTCCGCAGGGCGATCCCACCAGCCATTTTCACCAATCGATTCAGGTAGATTCAACAGTGGAAAACGATTGGCAAAATATTCCCGACCGGGACCCGGTAATCCCTGCATTTCGCCTTGTTCATCAAATTCATAAACGCCGTTCTTTTCAAAAATATCTGGCAGAGCCTGTTGTTCAATTTCACACTGGTTGGCGATATACTGCGCAGTTAATATCGAACGCGTCATTAAACTACAGTATAGATGGGTGAGGCCAAATCCGGAATCATCCACCGGCAGATACGGATGTTGTCGGGGCTCTGCCAGCGGATGAGCGAGATGTTCCCCAAGCAATTCAGCCTGTCGATGCCCGATGTCGGTGATTTCCGGATCTGGCTGGCGCCCATCAACCTGATCTGAACCATTCCAGAGCTGATTATTGGCAGACTGAGCATGTCTGATTAAATAGAGTTTCATCGGTTACCAAATTACGTTTATTCCGGTTGATTGGTGGTAAGTAAGATTTTGTTACTTGCTTAACCATGTGTAGATACTATCATGCTATGTCAAAATTGTTGATGTCGCGAATTCAGTTAAGGAATTCGCTCAATTTGACGCAACAATAGCACTCTGGTATACCGTATACAAAACTTAATTAATCCGGTTTTTAATGACTGACAGGCATTAATCTATGACCATAAAAACGATAATTTTACCGATTCGTGATAGTGACGTTGCTAATTCCCTGATGGAAACAGCTGTCAGTATGGCTATTCGAAACCGCGCACATCTTGATGTACTGTTTGTGCAGAATAATCCTGAGCACCTGGTACCTTTCGCATCTCTCGGTGTATCCGAAAATATGCGTCAGTCGATTATTGAGTCGGCTTCGATGTCGGCAAACCAACAGGCCGAAAATTTAAAACATCGATTTGTTGATACCTGCGCCAGAGCGAAAATAATGATTAACTCTCGCGGTAGTAACCCCAACCAGCCATCCGCCGACTTTTTAATTCGTCAGGGTGCTCGTGATGAAATGATTGCTACTTATGGCAGACTCGCCGACCTCATTCTGGTACCACAGCCTCTGAGTATTTCACCACCACCAGGTTCATTCGAAGCAGCCTTACGCGACACTGGCCGACCGGTGCTGATGGTTCCACGTAAAAAAATTCTGGTCGATGCAGGTAGAACATTGGCTATAGGCTGGAACGCCAGCAAGGAAGCGGCCCAGGCTGTTGCCGCAGTAATGGGTAACCTGCAAAAAGCCGATAAAGTATATGTGCTGGAATCTGAAAAGCGTTCTACCGACCCGCTCAATGCTACAGAAGCATGTACCTACCTAAAGTGTCACGGCGTTAGTGCAGAACCGGTCGTATTCAGAACAGGAAGACGACCCGCAGGTGAATCATTACTCACCCAGGCTAGCGAACTTAACTGTGATCGCTTAATCGTTGGTGGCTATAGCCGACCCAGATTACGTAATATGATAATGGGTGGTGTCAC
>JAAEOZ010000331.1 GCA_024222685.1 Gammaproteobacteria bacterium
ATTATTTCGAAATTTATATGAAAGATATCCGAATCATCCACTTGTTAAACTGCACAACAAAAGAATTGACCAGGGTGAGCTAGGTACGTCGATAATTATGCCGGAGAAATAGTTTCCCTAACCTGGAATGTAGAAAGTCCGCCTGATTGACATATGATATAAAAGCGATATTTATTGAAGAAAAGAGAAAATAATTCAGGAAGGTTTTATGTCGGTGATGTTTACCAGCCAAATTCCGCAGTCGACAAATCTGCCCCTGGAAAGTCGGCATATAAAGCTGACGGTTCTTCCCTGAACCGTCAGTTTTTGCAAGAGGATCTAACCGTCAGTCGTTCTGCCGACGTAAAAATGCCGGAATTTCGAGATACTCGAGGCTTTCCTTATCGGCAGGTATTTCGACTGTATCACCAACGATCTTCTGGCGAATAGCTGTGGGACGTTCAAGCTTACTGTAATCAACTTCACCGTTACTTTCAGGCTGTATCATTGGAATCGGAGAATCCGCAATAACTTTTTCCTTACCGATACCGGTTGCAACCATAGTCACGCGTAACTCCCCATCAGCCATATTAGAGTCAATAACGGTACCGACTACGACATTAGCATCAGCAGAAGCCAGGTCAGTAATAGCATTACCGACATCATCGAGTTCACCAATAGCCAGATCCAGTCCAGCAGTCACATTCACCAGAATACCCTGCGCACCTGAAATATTGACATCTTCAAGTAAAGGAGATGAAATCGCCATTTCAGCTGCTTCCCTCGCTCGATTTTCTCCGGTTGCTGAGCCAGTGCCCATCATCGCCATGCCCATTTCAGACATAACCGTGCGTACGTCAGCAAAGTCTACATTAATGAGTCCCGGGCAGGTAATCAGTTCGGCGATGCCCTGTACCGCACCCTTTAGAACGTCATTGGCCTTATTGAAGACTTCGAGCAACGAAGTCTGCTTTCCCAGTACCGGCATTAGCTTTTCATTTGGAATGGTAATCAATGAATCGACCGCATTCGATAACTCACGAATACCGGCCTCTGCCTGCGACATACGCTTGCTGCGTTCAAAACCGAATGGTTTGGTAACAACTGCAACAGTCAAAATATTCATTTCCTTTGCAATCTGTGCAATTATCGGCGCAGCTCCCGTACCGGTACCACCGCCCATACCGGCAGTGATAAACAGCATATTTGAGCCTTCGATAGCCTCCTGAATACGTTCGCGGTCTTCCAGTGCGGCCTGTCGACCAATACCCGGGTCTGCTCCGGCCCCGAGCCCCTTGGTAATACTCGCACCAATCTGCATAGTAGTGCGCACGTCCATTTTCTTCAGCGCCTGTACATCGGTATTGACGCAAATATACTCTACCCCTTCGATGCCGGCAGTTACCATATGCTGTACAGCATTACCGCCGCCGCCGCCGACACCTATGACCTTAATGATGGGGTCTTTGGAATGTGAATCCATCAGTTCAAACATTGTATGATCTCCTCTTGCAATTGACTAAAAATTACCCTGAAACCAGCTTTTCATTCGTGCGAAAATACCAGCCTCAGACTGCTCGCCCAGTTCATAACTGGACAGGCCAGATTGCTGCTTGTTTCCAAACAGCAGCAATCCAACTCCGGTTGCATGTATCGGGTTTCGTACCACATCGACGAGACCAGACACATGTTGTGGGTAGCCCAGTCTTACCGGCATATGGAAGATTTCTTCCGCCAGTTCGATCGCTCCCTCCATCTTTGAGCTACCACCGGTGAGTACCACACCGGCAGCACAGATTTCTTCAAACCCACTGCGTCGTAACTCCGCCTGCACCAGGCTGAGTAATTCTTCGTAACGGGGTTCGACAACTTCCGCCAGTGTCTGACGCGCAAGCCTGCGAGGCTCTCGATCACCGACACTGGGAACTTCAATAGTTTCGTCTTCGGCTGCCAACTGGCGCAACGCGCAGGCGTATTTGATTTTCAAGTCGTTGGCATACTGTGTCGGTGTACGTAAGGCGACCGCTATATCATTGGTAACCTGATCACCGGCAATCGGTATAACAGCGGTATGTCGAATAGCACCATCGGAAAATACTGCTATATCAGTAGTACCACCGCCGATGTCGACCAGGCAGACGCCAAGCTCTTTTTCATCTTCGGTGAGGACAGCGGCACTCGAAGCCAGTTGTTCGAGAATGATGTCATCAACCTCTAGACCACAACGACGTACACACTTGATAATATTCTGTGCGGAACTCATCGCCCCGGTGACCAGATGTACCTTGGCTTCCAGACGAACGCCGGACATGCTAATCGGATCGCGAATACCTTCCGAGTTATCGATAACAAATTCCTGAGGCAACACATGTAGAATGCGCTGATCAGCAGGAATCGCGACCGCTTTGGCGGCGTCGATAACCCTGGCAACATCAGCACCAGTCACTTCTTTCTCCTTTATCGCCACTATGCCGTGCGAATTGATACTGCGAATATGGCTACCGGCTATTCCTGCATAAACCGAGCGAATCTGACAGCCCGCCATCAGTTCTGCCTCTTCCACTGAGCGTTGAATGGACTGCACCGTGGATTCGATGTTAACAACGACTCCTTTCTTCAGACCACGGGAAGGCTGCGTACCTATACCGATTATTTCGACCTCCCCTTCTATGGTAACTTCACCAACGATAGCAACCACTTTTGAGGTGCCGATGTCGAGTCCGACGATGAGATTATTGGTCGTTTTTTTAGACATTACTATTGCTCCAGATGGAAGCCTCGTCTGAGGCCTCCAGGTATTCTTTTTTCCATGCCACAGCAAAACCATTGCTGTAGCGAAGATCCAGTTGTCTGATCTCACTGCGGCGCGGTAATATCTGCTGCTCGTAAATCGTCATCAGCCGAGAAATTTTATGCTCGATCTGAGCTCTACCAACTTTGATTAGCATGCCATCCGACAACTCAATATCGAGTGCGCCTCTATTGTCCTGACGCAGCGATACCAGAGTTTCGCCAAGTGCCTGAAAACGCTTTTCCATTGAGTAATAACGCGACAGCAAGGGGCCTAATTTTTCACTACGAGCATGAATCAATGGTAATTGCTGAAAACTGTCCACATCTGCTGCGAACACTACCGCGCGGTCACTGAGCAGATGCTTTTCGTCCCATCGCGCGACAGGTTTGCGTTCAACAATCATGATATCCAGCCGATCAGGCCAGACTCGGCGTATCGATACAGAATCGGCCCAGGGTTTTTCCCCCAGTTTCTTCTGTAGAGCATGGATATCCAGCGAAAAGAACCCTTCACCGACATAGGATTGCAGAGCAGATTCAACTTCCTGTTGTTCGATATGCTCAAAACTACCGGATAGCTTTACCTTTTTAATAGGCAGTAATGTATCAAGTTGGTTTAGATAGGCGATGCAGGATAATAGTAGCAATGCTGGAAAGATCCAGTTATATGCTGACTTCCATCGAAACTGGAAACCTGGCGTAGTGGCTGGTATTTTCTTTTTTGCCTGAGCAGTCTGCCTTCGGAAACTAAACACGGTTTTCATCCCCGTTCAGCGTTAATTCGAGAATTTTCAATACCAGTTCGGACATTTGCATACCGGCAGCTTTTGCTGCCATGGGTACAAGGCTATGATCGGTCATGCCTGGCACAGTGTTTACTTCAATAACCCAGGGTTGGCCGGATTCGTCGATCATTAAATCGACTCTGCCCCAATGACGTACCCCGGTAACCTGGATTGTTTTCAATACCATGTCATTAATTTGATCAACCTGGTCATCAGATAAACCAGCCGGGCAGGTATAAATCGTATCGTCTGATAGATATTTTGCCTCATAGTCATAGAATTCCCGTGGCGTATCGAGCTTTATCAGCGGCAATACACTGTCACCGAGGAAACCCGCTGTATACTCTGCTCCGGTGACAAATTGTTCGGCAAAGACACCGCCATAAGCACTAGCCTTTTTCCATGCAGGAATTAAATCTTCGACCTTATGGGCCGGTGACATGCCGATGCTGGATCCTTCCAGCGTCGGTTTAACAAACACTGGCAGACCGAACTCGTTGATCAACCTGTTGCAATCCGATTCACTGCTCAGTTCAAAATATCCCGGTGTAGGTATTCCGCTGCCTTTTAAAATTCTTTTGGTTGCCAGCTTGTCCATCGCCAGGGCCGACGCACAAACGCCACTTCCGGTATAAGGAATACCGATCATTTCGAGTACGGCCTGAATACTGCCATCCTCCCCACCACGACCATGTAATACGTTAAATACTCGATCGGCTTTTAGTGCCTGTAGCTGCTCTAGCACGTTTTCATCGATATCCAGCAAAAAAGCATCCACACCGGCCTCGATTAACCCGGCAAATACCGCATTGCCACTTTTCAGGGAAACTTCACGCTCTGCTGAAGTACCACCAAGCAGTACCGCCACTTTGCCGCATAATGCGGCCGATGCGGGATCTGGCATAAGAGTGCTATAAATCATGCCTCTTCCCCGACAATTCTCACTTCGGTTTCCAGCGAAATATTAAATTTCTGCCTGATTGTCTTCTGAATGAAGGCGATCAGCGCTTCGATGTCACAGGCTCGGGTATCGGTATTGCTTATAATGAAATTGGCATGCTTGTCTGATATACAGGCCGCGCCAAGGCAGTAGCCTTTTAAGCCTGCACTTTCAATCAGTTTGGCAGAATGATTGTCGGGTGGGTTTTTAAACACCGAGCCACAGGAAGGCTGCCCAATCGGCTGGCTGTCATTGCGCTTCTGCAATAAGTGTTTGATATCGCTATCCTGCCCTGGGTTATTCCTTTGCAATCGGAATCTAGCCGCAACAAACCACTCGTCAACAGGCAAGCGAACGTGTCGATAGGCAATCTCAAAATCCTCCTTCGTGCGATTAATCAGTTCACCCTGACGATTAATCATCCTCACAGACTCAACCAGGTTCCAGGTTTCACTGCCAAACGCACCAGCATTCATTGTGAGCGCGCCACCGATAGTACCGGGAATTCCGGCAAGGTATTCCGCACCGGTCAGATTGTGTTTCAGGCAAAATCGAGCAACTTTCGAATTACTCAAACCACTCTCCGCATAGACACATCCTGTATCGTCAATTTCGAGTTCCTTCAAGCCACCTAGCGGTGCGATTACCACGCCTCGAATGCCCCCATCACGAACCAGCATATTGCTGCCGAGACCTATCCAGGTAAGCGGAGTATTCACTTCGAGTCTGTGCAGGTATTCCTGCAGGTCAGGCAGATCCGCCGGCATAAAATATTCATCCGCCGGGCCACCGACACGCCAGCTGGTATGCTTCGACATGGCCTCGTTATATCGAATCTGACCGCGTAACCGATTCATCTCTGGCGCATTCATTTGTTGCGCTCCGCATGACTATTCAAAAATTCGGCAGACCATGCACCGATGCTACCGGCACCCAGGGTGAGGAAAATATCGCCATCCTGTAGAACGGTTTCAACTACCTCGGCAAGCGACTCAATATCTTCCACAAAAACAGGATCAATTTTTCCTCGACCACGTATGGATCTGGAGAGCGCACGGCCATCAGCATCTTTTATATGTTTCTCACCGGCGGGATAAACGTCAAGCAAAACCAGTTGGTCGACTTCCGACAGAACCTGAGAAAAATCCTCAAACAGATCGCGCGTGCGGGTATAGCGATGTGGCTGGAAAACAACCGCCAGACGCCGTTCCGGCCAGGCATCTCGAATACCCTGAACAGTGGCCTTTATTTCGTTCGGGTGATGACCATAGTCGTCGATATGCATAACCAGACCGTTATCCACCTCAATATTGTCGGTTATCTGGAAACGTCGGCCAATTCCCGAAAATTCTTTCATGGCAACCTGAATCGCCTCGCGTCCGACTTCCAGCTCCCAGGCAATTGCAATAGCTGCGGTGGCATTCAATACATTGTGCTTTCCAGTCAGACTCAATTCAATATCGAGTACCTGATCATCATTTGGCAGCATAAGTGAAAACAATGTTTCCGGGCCTTTGGCCTGCACCGAAATAATCCGTACATCCGCATCTTCCGATTCACCATAGGTCAGAATAGGTCTTGCAACCTGTTCCATAACTTCTCGAACTACCGGATCATCGACGCATAGAACGGCCAATCCATAAAACGGTAAATGGTGTAAAAACTCGATGAAGGTCTGTTTCAGTCGCTCAAAATCACCTTCGTAAGTCGACAGATGATCCTGATCGATATTGGTCACTATCGACATCATCGGCTGCAGGTACAGGAACGAGGCATCACTTTCGTCGGCTTCGGCAACCAGATAGTCACTCAGGCCAAGCCTGGCATGACTGGTGGCATTATTCAGCTTACCACCGATAACATAAGTTGGATCGAGTTCACCCTGTGCCAATACACTGGCTACCAGGCTGGTAGTGGTAGTCTTGCCATGCGTGCCCGCTATCGCAATCCCGCGTCTGAATCGCATGAGTTCCGCAAGCATTTCGGCGCGCCGTACAACCGGGATGCGTTCTGCTCTGGCAGCGACGATCTCGGGATTGTCTTCATCAATTGCAGTCGAAACTACAACGACATGAACCCCGGCTATATTGTCTTCATGGTGGCCGGAGAAAACGGTCATGCCAATACCACGCAGATGACAAACCATCGCATTTTCAGCAATATCAGAACCACTCACAAGGTAGCCCAGATTATGGAAGACTTCGGCTATACCGCTCATGCCGGCGCCGCCTATTCCGATAAAGTGGATATTTCGAATGCGGCGCATAAAATGCTTTGAAGAGACAGTCATAGCTTTGCTCTCTCCAGAATACCCTTTGCCAACCGTTCGGCAGCATCGTTTCTCGCTAACTCCTGCGCCTTGATAGCCATAGTCACCAGTACCCTTCTATCACCCTGGTAAGCAGTAATCATTTCAGCGAGATCATCGGCGTTTAAATTTTCTTCAATGACAATTCTGGCCGCTCCATTTTCCGCAAGAAAACGTGCATTGTGATATTGATGATTATCAACAGCGTATGGGTAGGGAATGAGAATCGAAGCGATACCAACGGCTGTCAATTCAGCAATGGTAAGTGCCCCAGCACGGCAAATCACAAGATCCGCCCAGGCATATACCGAAGCCATGTCATCAATAAATTCAACAACTTCAGCATCAACACCAGCATTTTTGTAAAACTGTATGCAGCTTTGCAGATGTTTATTTCCACATTGGTGTTTGATATTCGGGCGTAAGCCCAGATCAATTTTAGCCAAAGCCTGTGGCAGCACTTTATTCAAGCTTGCTGCACCCAGGCTGCCACCGATAATCAGGATATTCATATCATCCTGCATTCTTTGCGACAGCCTGGCTTGCGGAGACTCAAGCTTGAACAGCGCCTCCCGTACCGGGTTACCAATACAAACACTATGCGGCACTTTCGTGACAACCTCAGGAAAAGCGACGTAAACTTTTGAAGCAATTCGGCAAAGTAGCCTGTTGGTTAAGCCGGTTACTGAATTTTGTTCGTGCAGAATGAGCGGAATACGCATTAACCAGGCCATTAGTCCGCCGGGGCCGGAAACAAAGCCACCCATACCCAGCACTGCCTTCGGTCTAAGATACAGGAGCGCACGATAGGCCTGCCAGCAAGCGTGTAATAACCT
This sequence comes from Gammaproteobacteria bacterium, assembly GCA_024222685.1. Lineage (GTDB taxonomy): Bacteria > Pseudomonadota > Gammaproteobacteria. The sequence continues at coordinate 7,642 of JAAEOZ010000331.1, forward strand.
GAATGGGGCCAGCAGCTGGGTCATTACTCCTTTGCCACGCAGTCCCTGAATACTCAACCATTCGATGGCGAAATTCGCGGCAGGCACGACTCGTGACTCGATTCCTGCCCGAGTCCCCAGCCAGATAATTGTTTCGCCATTGCGGCGTAGATACTCGGCAACCGCAAGCGCAGGAAAAACATGACCGCCGGTACCACCTGCCATAACCACGATCGGCTTCCGCTGTAAAACAGTCATTTTTTCACCCGGGACTTTCCTGTACGGCGTTTAACAACCGATGGCTTCGCATCGACACCGATCTGATACTCACGATATGCACGCAACACCAGGCCTACGGCAAATGACAGACTGAGAATACTGTTGCCTCCATAACTGATAAACGGCAGTGTTAAACCTTTAGTCGGAAGCGCACCCATATTGACCCCGATATTGATTACTGCCTGTAGCGTAATAATCAACCCAACCCCATAGGCCAGGTAAGCACCAAATGCCTGGTGCGCGATCAAAGCCATTCGCCCGATAGCAAAACAACGCCATGCAAATAGTGTATAAAAACCAATCAGTATCAGCGTTCCAAATAAGCCGAATTCCTCAGCATATATAGCGAAAAGGAAATCCGTATGTGCTTCGGGTAAATAAAACAGTTTCTGGATGCTGCCACCAAGACCCGCCCCGAACCAGCCACCGTTACCGATTGCAATCAACGACTGAGTAAGTTGAAATCCACTATTGAAAGGATCAGCCCAGGGATCGATAAAAGAGGTAATACGAGACAGACGATAGGGCGATGAAATAGCCAGTACGACCATTATTGCCAAGGTTCCGAGAACAAACAACATGAACTGCCCGAAGCGAACGCCACCGAGAAACATCAAACCCAGACCAGTTAATAGCAGGATTGCCGCTGCTCCGAAATCCGGCTCCAGAATCAACAGGCTACTGGCAAACCCCAGTATAACCATTGGCTTGACAAATCCCATGGTATTACTTTTAACTTCATCAGAACGACGAATTAGATAACCGCTGAGGTATATGATTAAAAACAGTTTGGCAATCTCGGAAGCCTGAAAAGTGAAAAGTCCAAAGTTTATCCAGCGAGTACTGCCGTTTACGGTATGTCCGACGCCCGGGATTAAAACCACACCCAGGAGTGCTACTGAGCTCAACATCAGCAACATTCCATTTTTTTTCCAGAATTCGAGCGGTATTCGGTATGCAAGCCAGACCAGCGCGAGCCCCAGTAGCGCGCGTAAAAACTGCCGCTTGGCATAGAAAAATGGATCACCGACCTGCTGATCGGCAATTCCTATCGATGCAGACGCAACCATCACAATGCCCATAAAAATCAGGATCAGATATAACAACAGGATGCACCGGTCGAGTTCAGGTGATATCTCGAAAGCGACTTTACTGTCGACAACAGCACCGGATCTTATGGCCTGCCCACTAGCCATTGGTCAAGCCCCGCACATTATCAGCAAAATCATCCCCTCGGGCTTCAAACTTCGGGTACATATCAAAACTGGCACAGGCTGGTGCTAGCAAAACACAATCACCGGCCTGGGCTAATAATTGAGCCTGTTGCACAGCTTGCTTCATTGTCTCGACTCGGTGAATCTTTGTACTGTTGCGCCAGGTCTTTTCGATAAGATCAGCATCTTCACCTAGCAACAAAACATCTTTTACCTTTGATTGTAGAAGTGAATTCAGTACCGACATATCAGCCCCTTTGGACTGACCTCCAGCAATTAAAATTACCGGCCGATCACAGCCCTCGATAGACGCTTTCGCAGCGCCGACATTGGTTGCCTTGGAGTCATTAATCCACTCTACACCGTTTATCTCAGCTATCCATTGGCTGCGATGTGCAATTCCACAAAACGTAGTGATTACCTCGACAATGGCTTCTCTCGAAACACCTATCGAATCCGCGAGCGCCATGGCCGCCAGGCAGTTAGCCCAGTTGTGTCTACCTTTGAGCCGGATATCCCCAACACTTACCCAGCGTACGCCCTGCCGTGCAAGCCACAATCCCTCATCATCGAGGAGGCTAAAATCGGCATCTGAATCAGTCAAACTGAATAGAATATCTCTACTGTCGTGCCGCGTAGTTTCATCGTCAAAATTGCTGATACAGTATTTTGCTCCTTCATAGATACGAAGCTTGGCATGAACATAATCTGCATAGCTGTCATATCTATCGAGATGATCTTCCGATAGATTTAATACCGATGCAGCTAGCGGTTTTAGTGATTCTGTGGTTTCCAGCTGGTAACTCGATAGTTCAAGCACATAATAGTCGGCACCCTGTTCGAGTAAATCGAGCGCTGGCACACCGATATTACCGCCTACCGCAACCTTTTTACTATCCGCTCGCATGACTTCACCAAGCAGTGTAGTCACGGTACTCTTGCCGTTGGAACCAGTGATCGCAATAACAGGTTTATCGACGGCCTGCGCAAACAGTTCGATATCACCGATTACAGATTTCCCCAGATCTTGCGCCTGCTGAATGCTATCCATATGGATCGAGAGTCCGGGGCTGACTACCAGGGTATCAGCCCAGCCAATCAATTCAGCATTGAGCTTCTGACTGAATATCTGAACTTCAGCAAAACGTGTTTTCAATTGCCGGTAATAAGGCGGAAGATCCCGGCTGTCATGAACCCGGCAACGATAACCTCGGGACAACAGGTAGACAGCAACTGAAAAGCCGGTAACACCAAGCCCCAGAACCAGATAATTGATATCCTTATGCTGTTTCACTGTTGAGTTCATATTCAACATTACCGAATCTTCAAACTCGCGAGGCCGATCAATACCAGTACGACTGTAATAATCCAGAACCTCACAATAATCCGTGGCTCGGGCCAGCCTTTCAGTTCGTAATGATGGTGTAGAGGTGCCATTTTAAATATTCGTCGCCCTGTTAACTTAAAAGACACCACCTGTAGTACTACTGAAATTGTTTCGACGACGAAAATTCCACCCATGATGAATAACACCAGTTCCTGACGAACAATAACCGCGATGACACCGAGTGCGGCACCTAGAGCCAGTGCACCGACGTCACCCATGAATACCTGTGCCGGGTAGGTGTTAAACCAGAGGAAACCCAGGCCGGAGCCAACAATAGCGCCACAGAAAATAACCATTTCGCCAACGCCAGGAACATAAGGAATGCCGAGGTAACTGGAAAAATTGAAGTTACCGGTCAAATAGGCAAACACACCAAGGGCACCACCGACTAATACGGTAGGCAGTATCGCCAGGCCATCAAGTCCATCGGTCAAATTAACCGCGTTGCTACTGCCAACAATCACAAAATAGGTTAAAACAACATAAAACCAGCCAAGATCGATAATGATATATTTGATAAACGGGATGATGAGCTGTGTTTCAATCGGAAATCTGGCGGTATGAAATAGAATCAGTGCAGCAGTCAACCCTATTATCGACTGCCACAAATATTTGGATCTGGCAGACAGTCCGCGAGAGTTACCAAAAACAATTTTTTTATAATCGTCAATCCATCCGATTGCACCAAAGCCGACGGTGACAAATAGTACTACCCAGACAAAGCGCGAAGACAAATCACTCCACAGAATAGTGCTAACAACAATTGCAACAAGAATCAGCGCTCCACCCATAGTCGGTGTACCCGCCTTGGAAAAATGCGATTCCGGTCCGTCGTTACGGACATTCTGGCCAATGTTATAACTGCTGAGATAGCGGATCATTGCAGGCCCTACAATTAAAGCAATCAGTAGAGCGGTTAATACTCCGAGTATCGAGCGCATTGTCAGATACTGGAATACATTAAACCCACTATGGAACTGGGTCAGGTATTCGGCCAGACTATAAAGCATCTAGACGGCCCTCCGCATGATCGTGATTGAGCAATTTCTCAACCAGCCTCTCCATGCCGACTACACGGGAACCCTTCACAAGAAGATTAACGTTCTGATGCATCTTTTTACGGATTTCTTCTGCCATCTCGTCGATGCTTTCAAAGCAAAATCCGTCTTCGTCGAAATTCTCACTTGCCCGACAACTCAATGGACCCAGGCCAAACATTTTTTTTACCCCTAGTCTGCGCGCCGTTTGTGCTGCCTGGATATGTAGGCCTTCAGCATCATCACCGAGTTCCCCCATATCACCAAGAGCAAGCCATGCCTCACCCTGCAACGAGCATAAAACCTTTATTCCCGCTTCCAGAGATCCCGGATTGGCGTTATAACTGTCATTAATAATTCTGCTATGATGCGGGCCACCAACCATTTGCAGTCTGCCTTTAACACCGGAGAATCCCTCCAGACCCTTCACCGCTGCATCAAACTCGACCCCAGCAGACATGGCTATGGTGATTGCAGCTAATGCGTTGCGAGCATTATGTTCACCAAAAATACAAACTGAAACGGAACCAGTCCGTGCCTGATAACCTACTGTCAATTGCAAGCCATTTTCGAGTGCCTTCCATAAAGCTGTAACATCCGCCTCGCTATCTAATGCACAGCTATAGCGCGTTTTTGCAACACAACTATCTCGCCATTGGGCAGTAGCTACTTCGTCATTATTAAACACAGCAGTATGCTGTGGCTGACAATATTCGTAGAGTTCACCTTTGGTCTCAATAACCCCCTGCACATTGCCAAATCCTGTAAGATGGGCTGCTGCGACGTTATTCACATATACAATATCCGGTTCGGCAATTGAGGCCAGGTTAGCAATTTCACCTCGATGATTGGCACCCAGTTCTATAACGGCATAGCTGTGTTCCGGAGACAGTTCAAACAGCGTCAGTGGCACACCTATATCGTTATTGAAATTTCCCTGAGTGGCATGTGTCGGTGCCTGTTTATGCAGGATGTGAGATACCATTTCCTTCACCGTAGTCTTACCGTTGCTACCGGTCAAAGCGATAACGGTGGCCGAGCAATGTCGACGCCATCTGCGCGCCAGTTCAATCATTACTTTTTTACAGTTAGCAACTTCAATTTGAGGAATTGCGCAATCGACCCGATGCTCAACCAGTGCTGCTACAGCACCTGAGCGATAAGCAGCCTCGACATAATCATGAGCATCGAAGCGTTCGCCCTTAATGGCAATAAATAACTGGCCATCACAGTTCTTGCGGCTATCTATAGTGATACCGCGAAATTTGACCTCACTATCTGGTACTGATACATCCAGCGCTTTGGCCAGTGCCTTCAGGGACATCGTGATCATAGCTCAACCTTCATCAGGCGTTGAACTACATGTCGATCACTGAACGGAAAGCGTTCACGACCGATAATTTGCTGTTGCTCATGCCCTTTGCCAGCAATCACAACAAGGTCTTCTGCATTTGCCTCATTCAATGCGAACTCTATCGCCGCCTGTCGACTGTGAACCACACTGACCTGCTCTGGATTATCCATACCTAGCAGAATATCTCTGGCAATTTGCTCAGCCGGTTCGGTACGTGGATTGTCATCGGTAACAATTAACCGATCTGCGAGTTGTTCGGCAGTGCATCCCATGCCAGCTCGTTTTCCCGGATCCCGGTCACCACCACAACCAAATACACACCAGAGTTTACCTCGGGTATGCCGTCGGCTGGTCTGCAGACAAGCCTGCAAAGCCTGTTCAGTATGGGCAAAATCAATTACAACTGTAGGATAGGCCGATTTGCCAGAGAACTTCTCCATGCGTCCAGGAATCGGTTTCAATTCGGCTACTGCCTGATTAATTTCAGCCCGGCTAAAACCCAACGATATCAGGCTGGCAATACAGGCCAGGGTATTATCAATATTAAACTCACCCATTAAGTGCGTATGTGCAAGAATATCCCCGAGCGTTGTTGTTGCCCTGATATCCTGACCCTGATCGGTAATCAGGCATTCCGCCAGTTTCACTTCAACATCGGGACTATCATTCTGATTCGACGAATATCGAATCATCTGTTCGTTCGTGAACGACGAGGCCAGCTGACAACCAAAGTTATCATTCAAATTAAGCACTCGCCCACTTAACTCAAAGTCGTTAAATAACCTCGCCTTTGCAGTGGCATACTGTTCGGCATTCTTGTGATAGTCCAGATGATCCCGGCCCAGATTGGTTAAAACTGCAATATCTATCTTGCAACCGCTTACGCGATATTGAGCAAGTGCATGCGAGGACACCTCCATAACCACATATTTACATGCCTTTTGTTGAAACTCATAAAGGTAGGACTGCAAGGTAACTGCGTCCGGCGTAGTATGCGTGGTTTGAACAACCTGATTATCAATACCATAACCTAGCGTACCAATACTGCCGACTGTGTGACCGAGCCGACTCAGGGCCTGCGTCAACAGGTGTGTGACACTGGTCTTTCCATCGGTACCGGTGACACCGACAATAGTCATCTGCTGACTCGGTTCGTCATAAAAGCGACTGACTATCTCACCATTCAGGCGATTGAGATGTTCAACACCAAGCCAACGTGTTTTAACCTGTTTCTGTAATAGTGGAATGCGTTGCAGGCAGTAATCATCCATCGCATCATAGAGGATAACTGCAGCTCCGGACTTGGCAGCATCAATGGCAAAATCAATACCGTGAGTCTGCATCCCTTCGAGTGCGACAAACAGCGATTTGTCCTCGACTTGCCGACTGTTACTGGTAATGCTCAGAATCCTTACTGCCGGAATTTCAGCATTTACCTGAATTCCTGCCAGTAACTGACTTAACGATTTCCCGGAAACAGGCTGACTGGATACCATCATGCACCTTTCCCCTTATTACTGAGCATCACTTCCAATGTGTTGGGATCATCGGGCGCAATATCGAGAATACGTAAGGCATTTGACATGGTTTCGCGGAACACTGGAGCCGCAACCACTCCACCGTAATAACCGTTTTGCGTCGGTTCGTCGATCATCACAGCCATTACCAGTCTTGGATCACTGGCGGGAGCCATACCGGCAAACACAGCAATATAATCGTCCTCCTGATACCCCCCGGCAATGCTCTTCTTGGCGGTTCCAGTTTTACCGGCAACCCGATATCCCGAAATTGCTGCTGCTTTAGCCGTTCCTTGCGGGCCAACGACCTCTTCCATCATTCGGATAATCATTTTCGCAGTCGACGACTTCATCACATGTCGCGCTATCTGATTTTGATGAACTTCTTGCACTTGCTTTTTAAGCAAACTGATCTCCATCTCTCTACCACCATTAGCTATAATTGCGTAAGCCCGAGCGAGTTGTGCTATTGATACAGATATTCCATAACCAAATCCCATAGTGGCATGATCAAGGGACTGCCATTCGCTGAAGTGGCGAAAATAACCCGAAGATTCTGCCGGAAAAGACACGCCTGTTGGCGCACCAAACCCATAGCTGCTAAACGATTCCCAAAGCTCCTGCTTCTTAAGCGACAGGGCAATCCTGGAGGCTCCGACATTGCTGGATTTTCGTAGCACACCGGCAAGATTTAAACTGCCATAATTTCGCGCATCTTTAATTGCATGACCACTTACCATAAACCATCCTGGGGCGGTATTTATCACACTTTTACTGTTAAATCTGGCTCGATCCAGGGCAGCCGCAAAAGTAAATGGCTTAATTACAGAGCCGGGTTCAAAAACATCTGTCAGGGCACGATTTCGCTGTTGCGATGCAGTCATCTTCCTGCGTTGATTGGGGTTATATGATGGCTGATTTACCATTGCCAGCACTTCACCACTTCGCACATCGACTAAGACTGCGCTACCCGACTTCGCGCCGTGAAACTTGATTGCTCCGGCGAGACTGCGGTATGCAATATACTGTAAACGCATATCGATGCTGGTAATGATGTCTTTACCGGACCGAGATCGCTTAACCTGCGCCAGCTCCTCTATTACTTCACCCCTACGGTTACGTATCACCCGGCGCTTACCAGGCTGTGCTTTGAGCCAGTTCTGGTAGATCAGCTCAAGACCTTCCTGGCCTTTATCATCTATATCGGTAAACCCAACCAGGTGAGACACTACCTCGCCTGCTGGATAAAATCGATTGTATTCTCTTTGCAGATAAGCGCCGTCGACACCTTCCACTACCGAACGCGCAACTTCAGGCTCAAGCTGGCGCCTGAGATAAATGAACTCTTTATCAGCTTTCTGCTTTAGCATTGCCACAGTGTTGCGATAATTCAGGCCAAGCTTCTTAACAACTGATTTCAAAGCATCAAGATTTTGCAATATCTCCCCGGGATTCACCCATACCGAATCCACTGGAGTACTGACCGCAAGCAGGGAGCCATGCCGGTCAGATATCGCACCACGATAGGCAGGTGTTTCGATTGTTCTTATCTGGCGTTGCTCCCCCTGATCGGCAAGAAATGCCTGGTCTACAATCTGCAGGTAATAAGCTCTACCTGCCAGAGCAGCAAACAGGCACAGAATCATCCCCAATACCAGATAATGCCTGATAGCGAAAAAACTGGTTTGATTTTCAGAGCGATTATCGATAGCTGCTTTCATGGCAATCGCACCAGTTGAATCGATTCGGGCAGGCGCATTTTCAATGTCCTACGTGCCCGTGCTTCTACATTACTATGCGTTGCCAGTGTAGAATTCTGCAATTGCAAACGACTCCACTGAATGACTGCCCGATCCTGAAGTTTCTGGACTTCGCGCAAATCGGCAAACAGAACACGACTCTGATGCTTCACATAAATCACAGTCAGTGCACTGCCGAGAACCATCGCTAACAGCAGAGAGGTCAGGTATCTACGGGGCATTAGACTATTCTCTCGGCGACACGTAACACGGCAGAACGCGCTCGCGGATTATCTGCGAGTTCCGTCGGTCCAGCTTTGAAAGCTTTGCCTATGATCTTCAGCCTGATATTTGCGCATAGTTCGGAATCAGGTATCGGCAATCCACGAGGAATTCTCGGCTTACTGCTTTGCGCCTTAAAAAAACGCTTTACTATACGGTCTTCAAGCGAATGAAAACTGATAACCAGTAATCTTCCACCTATCTTGAGGACATCAAAAACTGCATCAAGCATGCCAACAAGATGATCCAGTTCGCGGTTGATATAAATCCGAATCGCCTGAAAGCTACGCGTCGCAGGATGTTTTTTCTGTTCACGCTGAGGAATGCAACCAGCTATCAGAGCCGAAAGACTAGCCGTATCTTCGATCGGATGGAGCTCGCGAGCTTCGACAATTTTACGCGCTATGCGACGCGAGTAACGTTCTTCACCCAGTTCCCACAATACCTTCGATATACTGCCTTCATCTGCGTGATGTAACCATTCAGCGGCCGATTCACCTTCATGCGGGTTCATGCGCATATCAAGCGGGCCTGATTTCTGAAAGCTGAACCCCCGGCTGGAATCGTCAAGTTGCGGAGAGGAGACACCTAGATCGAGAAGAACGCCATCAACCTGTTCCCGCAGATCCAGTTCAGCCAGCAGGCCAGGTAAATGCTCATAGTCATCATGGACAATAGTA
>JAAEOZ010000332.1 GCA_024222685.1 Gammaproteobacteria bacterium
ACCAATCGTAAATGATGCGCGAACAGGTTGACACACCGGCGAGGCAGAAACGCAGTTATCAAACACAATGCCTGCTCGCGCCAATCGGTCTATTGCCGGGGTCTGCATGAAATCCATGCCATAACATGGTAATGAGTCCTTCCGCTGCTGATCGGTTGTGATGAACAGAATGTTTTCGATCGTATTCATATAAATTCACTCTTGATATTGAACCTGATAAATTTGTCATGTCCGCTTTAACGGGTTTTTCAAACGCGAATACGTTCACGACGAACCAGGCAATGTCTTGTCAATGTATTCTTCGAACGTTTACGATATCTTCATGCAGATTGCTCCTGCCGGGCATATATCCATACAGGTAGAGCATCCGGTACAATCCTTATGATGGACGATCGCGCTTTCCTCCCCATTTCGATAGCGCTGCAGTGCCCGATTTCAACGCACATCCCACATTGAGTGCATAATTCAGGATCTACTTCAGCATAGCCCTCGTACGAAACGACGTCTTGGGAGGTTTTAAAGTATGGCAGAGCAAGATCGCGTAATTCGGAGAGCTGCGTCTTTCCCAT
>JAAEOZ010000333.1 GCA_024222685.1 Gammaproteobacteria bacterium
ATAGCAGCAGAAGGACATTGCTCCCCTATCGATATTAATATCATAATCATCATTGTGCGTTCTTAAGGCAGTTTGAATTTTATTTATTACCTTAAATCAAGATTTGTTAAACAATGACTTGACCAGTTTAACTGCCTGATTGGCATCTGGTGCAAAATGATCGGCACCGATGTGATCGGCGAAGTCTTGCGTAACGGGTGCACCGCCTACTAAAACGGTAACCCCATCGCGCACGCCAGCTTTGCTCAGATGGTCTATCGCATCTTTCATGGCTGGCATTGTGGTAGTCAACAAACATGACATACCGACAACCTCAATGCCATCGTCGCGCACGACCTCCAGGAAACGTTCAGGTGGCACGTCGACGCCGAGATCGATAACTTCAAAGCCGGCACTTTCCATAAGAATGGATACCAGATTTTTGCCGATATCGTGAAGATCACCCCTGGTAGATCCCAACGCCAGGCGTCCCTTACTCTTGTTGCCGCCGTCAACCAGATATGGTTTGAGGTAATTCATTCCGTTTTTCATGGCGCGCGCGGACAGTAGCATCTCGGGGACGAAATACTCTCCGCTTTCAAATAACTCGCCAACCTCTGCCATGGCCTGGATCATGCCCTCATTGAGGATTTCCTGCGGAGTCAGGTCGATGGCCAGAGCTTCCTTTACGAGGCTCAAAACAGTATTTTGATCACCGTCAACCACGGTCTCGTAAATACTATCGAGAATGTTTGCGGTATTGTCGGTCATGACATTGGCTCCCCATGTGCTTCGATCATTTCGGCAATACGCTTCACGCGTGTGATACTGTTATTTCCCATGACCAGGTCTGCCACACCGAGTATTACCGACTTGCCGCTAACAGCGCCGAGCAGATTTTCCATATAAGCCTCAAACCTGGTATCGGTGGTCGTATCCTCCAGAATGATAGAAGGAATCGCGCCCCAGATCGTCAGATTGTTGCCACAGAGATGTTCGAGGGCTTCGTTCAAATCGCATTTTGTCTGTGGTGCCGGGGTAAAGGATTCTGCGATATCGAGTGCGGAAGCGCCCAGTTCCCTGAGAATCCTGCTGAGATCACCATCCGTATGGGCGCACAGTAATTTATTCTGGGAATGCAATATGTCGGCATACTTTTCGTATCGTGGCTGGATATAGCGCTTCATGAACCGCGGGTTAGTCATGAAACCATCGATATTCTCATCAAAGGTAATGAGTGGATAATCAAATGCCTTAAGGCGCATGAGCGCAGCATCGATGCGTTCGTCAAGCAATGCCAACAATCGATCGACGGCTTCAGGCATGTCGGCCATCGCATAAAAGAACGGTACTTCACCAAAAATATCCAGCAATAATTTTTGAAAAGGACTGCGTCCCATACCGGGTAATACGAAACCGTCTTCCCCAACTTCGTCAATTTTCCTACGAACCTGATCAAAACGATCCACAAATCCCAGGTTTTCGAGGATATGCTCCATAATCCGGCAATCGGATTCCTGTTTAATTACGTGGTTTGTCATCACACCATAGCTCACTCCTTCTTCGACGAGTCCCTGGGTCATGCGGATATCTGTTGACAGGGTGCCGAGCCGGGTGATGAATTCGACATGGGTATCGTGGGGTTCGGTGATGGGCAGCATGGGATGCGCCCATGGCACAGGGAAGTCATCAACAACAGGATCGTGTTCGTGCAGAACTACCTCATTATTGCGACGGAAAATCATTTCGACACCATTGAGTCGGATCTCAAAAAGCGGCAGGTAAACTTCGATGCCAACTCCCAGGTCTCTGTAGATATCGTACTGCGGGATGCCCTGGTAACGCTCGGGCATAGTGCCTGTATTGATGCGGTTGTTGATCCACAGATCCAGCCGTGTTACGAACGGTATCCGATCCGGTTTTTCCCCGCGTAATACCGCAATAGTACGGTCGTACATGCTCATTTTGACGGGTTGGCTTGTTGACATCATACCTGCTTCAAGTTTGAGAGCCCTATACTTAACCATGAATCACATCACTGTATAATCAATAAATTTTCGATATAATCATTAGCTGAGTTAATATTTTAAATAATCTTCCCGTGAACCGTTCTGATGATCACCTGCCGCCGCTAAACTGGCTTCGCAGTTTTGAGCGCGTTGCCCGTCTCGGCACTGTTACTGCAGCAGCGGAGAGTATGAACCTTACGCAATCGGCCATTTCTCAGCAAATAAAACTGCTTGAAGCCCACCTGGAAAAATCGCTGTTTCAACGCGAGGGACGCCGGCTAGGTCTTACGGAGGAAGGCCGAAAATACCTGTTCTACGTCAACGAGGCACTCGACTTCATTCGCCTGGGTACCCGGTCGATCTTCAAGGAGGAACAGGACTCTTCTCTGAGGTTAAGATCGAATCTGGCCTTCACTTTATTCTGGCTGATGCCTCGATTGACTGACTTCTACAAACAAAATCCTGATCTTAACCTCAACATCATGACTCATGTCTGGGACACGGATCTTTCAAGCTCACCATTTTCCGTCGATATTCGATTGGGAATCAATTTGTCGGACGATAATTTCAGGCCGTTTCAAATGGAAGAGTTCTTCCCGGTTTGTTCGCCGGCTGTGTTGCAGGCGGGTAATCTGGCATCCTTGCCCCGGTTTGATGGTCCAAGTCTCACGGCAAATTGGGAACGATGGCATCAATCTGGAAATTGGGATTTACCATGGAAACCCGTCAACATCACATCTACAATGGTTGTTGCCCTCACGGCTGCGATAAACGGCGCAGGCCTGGCACTGGCTCATTCTACCGTTGCAGAACACCTGCTCGCCACCGGTGCTCTGGTTCGTCCATTTGAGGGCTCAATCACGATGAGCGAGCGATACTTTATTTCAGATCCTCCCCAGCGTCTGCGAAC
>JAAEOZ010000334.1 GCA_024222685.1 Gammaproteobacteria bacterium
GAGTACTATTTCTGCCATATCACTCTAATATTGTTGGTATGTGGAGATAATAGCTATTTTTTGACTATTTAATAGAGATAATTATTAAAATATAGTGAATATTAAGCGTAATACGCAGTTTATCGCTAGTAGAAATAGTCTATAGTTTGCTCAATCGTATAGCAGGATAAAACCGTGACTTCTTTCAACCATAAAAAGTATCGCCCCTTTCCACCTGTCGCTAAAAGCAGCCGACGTTGGCCTGATTGTGTTATCGAGCATGCACCTGACTGGTGTAGCGTCGATCTTCGCGATGGTAATCAGGCGCTCATAGAGCCTATGTCACCAAGCCAGAAGATGGCGATGTTCGAGTTACTGGTCGATGTTGGTTTCAAGGAGATCGAAGTCGGATTCCCTGCGGCATCGCAGACCGATTACGATTTTGTACGCTTATTGATTGAAGACAACCGGGTGCCTGAAGACGTCACCATCCAGGTATTAACCCAGGCCCGCGAACCGCTGATAGCCCGTAGCTTCGAAGCCCTGAAAGGCGCCAGGCGTGCGATCATGCATTTGTATAATTCGACCTCGACTGTACAACGCGAGCAGGTATTTAAAATGTCGCGCGAGGATATTAAGAGTATCGCCGTCAGTGGTGCCGAGTGGGTGCGCGATTATGCTGTGGAACATACCGATACCGAGTGGCAGTTTCAATACTCTCCCGAAAGCTTTACTAACACCGAGCTCGATTATGCGATCGAAGTCTGTGATGCAGTTGTCGACATATGGAAGCCGGTAACACAGAACAAAATCATAATTAATCTTCCATCAACGGTAGAGGTGGCGACGCCGAATGTTTACGCCGATCAGATTGAAACCATCTGTGACCGCATCGGGCATCGCGACAGTATTACTATCAGTCTGCATACGCATAATGATCGTGGATGCGGAGTTGCTACGGCAGAACTCGGGGTGATGGCCGGTGCAGATCGAATCGAAGGTACTTTACTCGGCAACGGCGAACGTACCGGTAATATGGATATAGTCACTATGGCGATGAATATTTATAGCCAGGGTATAGATCCAGAGCTTGATCTGTCGGATATGGATCGTATCATCAGTGTGGTAGAGCGTTGCACGCAGCTGTCGGTTCACCCGCGTCATCCCTATGCCGGTGATCTGGTATTTGCGGCTTTTTCCGGAAGTCATCAGGATGCCATCAACAAGTGTCTGGCGGTAGACGAAAATGAACGCGCCATTCACGGCCCCGACAGTCACTGGCGGGTTGCTTATTTGCCGATTGACCCGCGAGATGTCGGTCGAACCTATCAGGAAGTCATTCGTATCAATAGCCAGTCCGGCAAGGGTGGCATCGCCTATGTGCTGGAGCAGGACTTTGGCCTGATACTGCCGCGCTGGATGCAGGTTGATTTCAGTCCGCATGTTCAACGTGAAGCCGAGATAAGCGAATCCGAGGTATCGACCGAACAGATCAGGAAATTATTCCAGAATACCTACGTCAATGTGGCCGATCAGATGACTGTCGAAAGCTATCAGGCGAGTCGATCTCAGGGTAGTGACAGTCTGACTGCGATTATCATTACCAGTGCCGGGCCGGTGCAAATTGCCAGTGACGGTAAGGGCATTCTCGATGCATTTGTCTGTGCCATCAATGAGAAACTCGATCATAAACTGGTACTGGTTGACTATAACGAACATACTCTTGGTGATAATGAACAGTCCGAGGCGATGGCATATGTTCAACTCAGTATTAATGGCAAACGTTTTTGTGGTGCGGGCTGTAGTGAGGATATCGTTGGCGCGTCGTTGCGTGCGGTATTGAATGCAGTATCACGAGCAGGCGTCAACCTGTCGGCTGCTAGCGACGTACAGTTAGCCGCAATCTGACAAACAATCCAGCCGAAAGGTATGATTTTCAGGTCAGCATAAGTAGTATCAACACAATCTGAAATTTGTACTCCGGTGTTGTATGCGCCTTTCCAGCTTTTTCGACCTTGTCGGCCTGAGTCGGCATGAAATTCACTACACTGAAGTGTTGATTTCCGCAGTTGGCGGTTTTATCGGCATTGCTGCGATTTACTTCAGCGCACAGTGGGTTTTTGACCCGCAGCTAGCCGTTTTAATCGTGCCATCGATGGGGGCATCGGCTGTACTGTTATTTGCCGCACCCAATGCACCATTCTCGCAACCCTGGAATTTGATTGTCGGGCATGCATTGTCGGCTCTCATTGGTGTCGCCTGCTGGCAGTGGATCCCGAACCTGATTATTGCTGCTTCAGCCAGCGTCGCGTTAGCAATCGGGGTTATGTATGTTAGCCGTAGTATTCATCCTCCGGGAGGGGCGACTGCACTGGCTGCGGTAATCGGCTCTGACAGAATACATGCGCTCGGCTTCGCCTACGAATTCCAGCCGATACTGATTAACGTTCTGGCACTACTGATTGCAGCTATAGTGGTAAATGGGTTTTTCAGATGGCGTCGATACCCCGCTTATATTAAAGCCAAACCTGAACCAGAGGAGTTCGAACCGACTGACTACCCGCCGATCAATCATGAGGACTTTGTCTATGCACTGAGTCAGATCGATACTTTTGTCGATATTTCGGAAGACGATCTGATCAGAATTTATCAACTCGCCACTCGCGAAAGTCAGCGCAAAAATCCGCAAAAGCCGTCGCAGTGATGTTGCTATAGTGTAGATGCAAATAATGTATCAGCCACAACTGGATATCGAGCAGGACAAAAGGCAGCTGGTCATGGCAGATGCCGACATCTGGCTTTTCCACCAGATAGATACCGGATGCCGGTATGACGAACTTTTATCCCTGCTCATCGATAACATCTGCTGGCGACAGGAATCCATAACACTATATGGGAAAACGCATCCACAGCCGAGACTGAGTGCCTGGTATGGTGACAATGATGCGCACTATAGCTACTCCGGGATTCAGCTGAAACCAGTGCCCTGGACGTCGACATTGTCAGACTTGAAGGCCAGAGTCGAAAATATCACGGGCTACTCATTTAACAGCGTATTGCTAAACTACTACCGAAATCATCACGATCGTATGGGCATGCACAGTGACGATGAAAAAGAACTCGGTCGGCAGCCGGTAATAGCCTCACTCAGCCTGGGTGAAGAACGTGTTTTTGTACTTAGACATAAATTCCGAAAAGACCTGAAAACCATTAAGCTTGCTTTGCCGTCGGGTAGTCTGTTGCTCATGAAGGGTGATACCCAGGCCTGCTGGAAACATGGCATTAACCGCGAAAAATATCCTTGCGGTGCGCGTGTGAATCTTACTTTTCGAAGGGTCAGGTAGATTCTCATTTACTTCAAACCGAATAGTAATGCCCCATAATCCCCGCAAAAACAATCGCCCCAACCCAGTGATTATGCAAAAAAGCTTTAAAGCATTCAGTCGGTTCGCGTTTCTTAATCATGATTTGTTCGTAAATCAGAAATAAAGAAGCAACGAATAACGCATAGTAATAAAAAGTACCGAAGCCGAGGTCTCTGCCTACCAGGATTAATGTCAAAACAAATAGAAACTGCAGTAATGCGACGATTGCCCGATCGTATTCACCGAACAGGATAGCACTCGATTTAATGCCGACTTTGAGGTCGTCTTCGCGATCGGCCATGCCGTACATGGTGTCGTATGCGGTGGACCAGATAATATTCGCAACATAGAGCAACCAGGCCTGTTTGGGCAGTGCATCGAGCTGTGCGGCGAAAGCCATTGGTATGGCCCAGCCGAAGGCAGCACCGAGATGTACCTGGGGCAGGTAGTGATAGCGTTTCATAAAAGGATAAGATGCTGCCAGGATAATACCAGCGAGAGACAATAGAATAGTGGTGGTGTTCAGAGTCAACACCAGTGCGAAGGCGGCCAGGCTAAGCGCTGCAAAAACCGCGAGCGCTTCCTTTTCGCTGATTTGTCCACTGGTCAGTGGGCGGTCTTTAGTTCGTGCTATATGTCGATCGATGTCACGATCGGCATAATCATTGATTGCACAACCTGCTGAGCGCATCAGGAATACGCCGCAGATGAATACAAACAGAATCCAGCGATCAGGATTACCTTCGGCGGCGATTGCCAGTGCCCATAAGGTCGGCCATAGCAACAGATATGTGCCGATTGGTTTTTCGAATCGGATGAGTTGCAGGTAAAGTCGAAACTTTTTCCAGATGTTGGAGGCTGTCATGCAGTTTAGTGCTTATTATACGGATTGAATTTCGATACTATAACGCGCTATTGATTCACTGTCAGGAGCCCCGGTGCTAAAACAATTCGACGCTGTTAATCCCCGCATTGCCGGCTCGGCATATATCGACGAGAGTGCTGTTGTTATAGGTGACGTGGTCATCGGTGAGGACAGCTCTGTATGGCCGATTACTGCGATTCGCGGTGATGTGAATATTATCAGAATCGGCCATTCCACCAATATTCAGGACGGCTCAGTGCTACATGGTTCACACGCCAGCGAATTTCACCCCGACGGTGCCGAATTACACATCGGTAATCAGGTGACGGTCGGTCATAAGGCATTACTTCATGGTTGTAGAATTGGTAATCAGTGTTTAATCGGCATGGGTTCCATCGTCATGGACAATGCAATCGTCGAAGATCGGGTGATGATTGGTTCGGGCTCACTGGTTACACCGGGCAAGGTGCTGGAGTCGGGCTATATGTATATTGGTTCTCCGGCCAGAAAAACCAGAGCGCTATCAGAGCGTGAGATAGAGTCCATGATTTATACGGCAAATTATTATGTATCGTTAAAGAATAGATACTAGTTGCCTTCGCTGGATGCAATCTCCCGCAATCCTCTCAACGCTAAATCCAAAGTTTCCTGATCTCGAGCACTCTCTATATAAACCACGTAAGCCGGCCTTTGTAGTTGGGGCGCCTGTTCAACCATAAACAGCTTCTGCTGATCCAGATAAGCTTGTACCACGCGGATCGGAAAATATCCGGATCCACCGTTTTGTAAAATATATTCGAGGCCGAGCGATCCCAGGCCAACCGAAATAGCCGGAGTTTCCATGTCTGGAAAAGCCTCTCCATGCGATGCGCGAAATTCGTTACCCCAGTCAACAAAGACATAATCTTCAACCCAGCCTTCGTGTAACTTACGTTGATCGGTAGCGACCAGTACCAGTGTTTCGTTGAGAAGGTCTTCGATAATCAGGCCTGGCGTCCGCCGCGGATTGTACATGATACCGATATCGAGTAATCCATCAGAGAGCTGGCGCATCAGGCTGGGTGAGTAATCGGCTTCAACATGTAGTGCGACATCGGCAGCATTGCGGCGCATCCATGGCATCCATTTTAAAACCAGGCTCTCCCACAGGCTGACCTGGGAACCGAGACCAATGCCATGGCTAAAACTCTCCGGTAGCGACACACGTTGGTGGGCCTGTTGCCATAGGCGCTGAATATTTAGCGCATATTGACGGAAGTGCTGACCGGCGTAAGTCAGTTCAACTCCGTTATGGCTACGTTTGAACAGGGCCCTGCCGAAAGTTTCCTCCATCGACTTAACTCTCGCACTCACCGTCGATTGCGTCACATTGAGTATCTCAGCTGCTCGATTGAAGTTACCACAATCTGAGATTTCCAGAAATGTACGGATATGTTCGATTTTCAAGACGCGCCCCTCTAAAAAATATGTTATCGATATATTCGATTAAAACTACCATAAAAACTCGCTACTCAAATACCTATTTATCACTAAACTGATATTCAGAACAACCTGGGGGAGCTAGATGCAGGGTGCGATAGTACTGGTATTCGGATTGTTCCTGTTTTCAATACAGGACATCATCATTAAATTCTTTAGCGATCAATATTCGGTATTGCAGATCGTATTTATCCGTGGCCTGGTATCGATGGCTGTGATCGCTCTGGTAATCAGGCTGTTTTGGCCTGGCGTAGCGTTCATATCGCGTCGTCCGCTTACCTCAACGGCCCGCGGTCTGTTCGGCTTTAGTTCTTATCTGGCTTATTATCTGGCAGTGGCCGCGATGCCGCTCGCGGAGGTGGTCGCTATCGTTTTTACCATGCCCCTGTTTGTCACCGCGATGTCGGCTCTGGTACTGGGTGAAAAGGTTGGTATACGGCGCTGGTCGGCGGTATTCGTCGGCTTTCTCGGTGTTGTAATTATTTTGTCACCGACTGGAGAATTTAATACATTGGCGGTAACGCTCGCTTTTGCTGCGTCGATAACTTACGCCATACAAACTACAATTACGCGATTTCTGAGTTCCCACGATTGGCCTTTGACGCTGGCTTTCAACTCTATCCTGGTATTCACCTGTGCCAGCGGCGCGTTAAGCCTGTTATTGCTTGGTGGCGTTATCAACGTGACCTCCGAACATGCCTCGCTGGCATTTTTCAGTCGGGAATGGGTCATGCCGGAAATACCACATCTGGCCTTGATGATATTTCTCGGCGTCAATGGTGCGGCGGGGTTTTATTGTCTGTCGAGGGCCTACTGTAGCTCCGAGGCCAGTGCGATAGCACCCTTCGAGTACAGTTATATTATCTGGGCTATCGTTTTCGGCTATCTGTTCTGGAACGAAGTGCCGGGTATGACGACGATAATCGGCGTACTGATTCTGGTATCCAGTAGTCTCTATATCTGGTATCGGGAAAGACAGTTACAGCGCCAACAACATCAGCTACAGCAAACAGAACTGGTTGGACAAAGCGGCTAACTACCACTGATAAGCACCGGTATTACCTGTCGTTCATTAATACCAGGTTTTCACGGTTGATTAGCTCCGGATCATCATCATAACCGAGTATTGCAGCGATCTGGCTACTGGGCTTGCCAATGATCTGTTTGCACTCGTCCGAGGAATAGTTGACCAGTCCGCGGGCAATCTCGATGTCATCCATATCGATGCAGGCGACTACTTCACCACGTCTGAAGAAGCCGTTCGATTTAACCACGCCAACCGGCAGCAGGCTGGCACTGTTTTGCTGCAGGACCTTCACCGCACCTTTGTCGAGATATAACTTACCGGCACAACTCATATGACTCGCAAGCCATTGTTTGCGTGCCGCCATGTGTCCGCTGCCGGCTTCCAGAAAACTGCCAATAGACTCGCCTGCCACCAGTCGCGTAATGATATCCTCGCATTTCCCCGAAGCGATCACGGTATGCGTACCCGAACGCGATGCTAACTGAGCTGCGCTGACCTTGGTTTGCATACCGCCGCGGCCCAGATGGCCGCTGCTTGGGCCTGCGTATTTTACCAGTTCTGGATTATTGGCTTCACCGCGCTCAATCAGCCTGGCTGCTGGATTGTCATTTGGGTTACTATCATATAAACCTTGCTGATCAGTTAATATGATGAGTAAATCGGCCTCGATAAGATTGGCAACCAGTGCACCCAGTGTATCGTTATCGCCGAACCGAATTTCTTCGTTGGATACCGTATCGTTTTCATTGACGACGGGTAGCGTGCCGTATTCCAGTAGTGTACGTAAGGTGCTGCGCGCATTCAGGTAGCGCTTGCGGTTAGACAGGTCAGCGTGGGTCAATAAAATCTGAGCACTATGCAGGTCGTGTTTCTGAAAGCAGACTTCGTATGCCTGCACCAGTCCCATTTGGCCCACGGCAGCAGTTGCCTGAAGCTCGGAGATAGTTTGCGGGCGGGATTTTAAGCCGAGCCGGCTAATGCCTTCGGCAATAGAGCCTGAGGATACCAGCACGATTTCCACGCCCTGTTTGCGTAGCGCCGCCATTTGTCCGGCCCAGTCGGCGATGATGTTTCGGTCGAGGCCCTTGCCACCGTCGGTAATCAGTGCGCTGCCTATTTTGACGACGACTTTTTTATACTGGTTCATCGGCTTCATCCAGTTTTTCGGCATCGGCTTCGATTAGCTCCATGATGTCGTGACAGAGCTGGTCAACCCCCTGTCGATTGATCGCGCTAATCCGATATACCGGGCCCTGCCACTCCAGTTGGGCTATTATTTCATCACAAATCTGTTGCTGTTGCTCCTGATCCAGCAGGTCGAGCTTGTTTAATACCAGCCAACGTGATTTGTGGTATAGCGACTCATCGTATTTCAGTAATTCATTGAGTATTTTTCGGGCTGATTCAACCGGTGAATCCTCGCTATCTGGTGGCTGCAGGTCGACTATATGCAGCAACAGTCGAGTACGTTGCAGGTGTTTAAGAAACTGTATGCCAAGCCCCACACCTTCGGCGGCACCTTCGATCAGGCCGGGAATATCGGCAATAACAAAACTTCGATGTTTGGCAACGCTGACGACGCCGAGATTAGGGTGAAGTGTGGTAAAAGGGTAATCCGCGACTTTGGGTTTCGCAGCAGAAACACTGCGGATAAAGGTTGATTTCCCTGCATTAGGCATGCCGAGCAGACCGACATCGGCGAGTACCCTGAGTTCGAGTTTGAGATCAAAGGCCTCACCTTCAGAGCCCGGCGTAGATTGACGCGGCGCACGATTGGTGGAGCTTTTATATCGCGTATTGCCAAGACCATGGAAACCACCGCGGGCGATCAATATGGGTTCCTTACTGTTATCAGCAACATCGGTAACCTGTTCGCCGCTATCCTGAATCGTAATCACCGTACCCAGCGGCACTTCGATAACGACATCGTCGCCTTTCGCGCCGGTACAGTTTTTGCCCTGACCACGTGCACCGTTTTTGGCGACGAAGCGACGTGTGTGACGAAAGTCTGAAAGTGTATTCAAATCGACACTACCAATAACATAAACTGATCCGCCATCGCCACCGTCTCCCCCGTCGGGCCCACCCATCGGGATGTATTTTTCACGGCGGAAGCTGACAATACCACTGCCGCCGTTGCCGGCCTTGACATGTATATTGGCTTCATCGATAAACTTCATTGTGGTTTCTGCAAACCTCTAAAACTAGCGGTGAATATTAACATTTGGCAAATAAAAAAGCCTCGCAATGGCGAGGCTTTTAAATATTCGACTGGATTCGTCGGATCAGGCGCTTACAACACTCACGAATGTGCGGTTATTGCGGCCTTTTACGCGAAATTCGACCTTGCCTTCGGCTTTCGCGTATAAAGTATGATCTTTACCACAACCGACGTTGTCACCGGGGTGGAATTTCGTGCCACGCTGGCGAATCAAGATGTTACCGGGGACAACAGCTTCGCCACCGAATTTCTTTACGCCCAGGCGTTTGGATTCTGAATCGCGACCATTGCGGGTACTGCCCGCCGCTTTCTTATGTGCCATTTCCCGGGCTCCTTAAACCTTGATATCTGTAACTTCGATTTCGGTATAGCTCTGGCGATGACCTGCCTGAGTACGCGAATGCTTACGACGACGAAATTTGATAATTTCGACTTTCTTGCCACGTCCCTGCGATTTAATAGTCGCTGTCACTGCACCCTTGTCAAGCATGGGGGTGCCAACAGAAACATTGTCACCATCGGCTACCATCAGAACGCCGTCGAGTTCGACTGAATCGCCTTCTTCGCCCGCCAATTTTTCAACGCGCAGGGTCTCACCCCTGGTGACGCGATACTGTTTTCCGCCTGTGGCGATGACAGCGTACATGTGATACTCCGAACCGATACTAAAAAAGGTGGCGAATTCTAGCTTTTGAAGGGTGGTGAGTCAATGTTTTGTTAGCTGTTATCAGGGATATTTCCCGGGTTTTGACTGTCAGGCAGCATCATGCAGAATTATTTCTGATATTTCTTATACCTTATTGTTTTAATCGCTAAAGATATTTCTACTCGCGCCGAATAAGAATCCAGGAGCCCGGAGTCTCTCGAAATTCAAGTTTAACAGGAAATAACAATCTGGAAGGGTCGCGATGCCGATAATTGTGAGTTCTATTTATTGTAGCTGCGGCTCGCGGGGAAAAATATGAGTATTAAAGCCAAATTATATCTCGGACTGGGTACTGTGCTGGGTATTTTCCTGCTTGTATCGCTGAATAGCTACTATCGTATAAACCAGACTGTAGGGATTCAGGATCGTCTGTTGCATTTGCGCCACCCAACCGTTATCGCCGGTATTCAGCTACAAAATGGTGTCAACCAGTCCCTGGCGGGATTACGGGGATATATGATTCTGGGATCCAATCCTGACAAGGCA
>JAAEOZ010000335.1 GCA_024222685.1 Gammaproteobacteria bacterium
TAGAGACCTCCAGATGCCAGAACTACAAATCAGAAAATCGGGTGGTGCCAGTATCGTCAGCATCCCCAAACCAATTCTCGAATCATTAGGTCTCTCTGTCAGCTCTCTTGTCGATTTAACTGTGGAAAATCAAAAAATCGTATTGACACCAAAGTCGCAGGAATCCACATTAGAAGAGTTGCTGGCTGCATCTCCCAGGAGAAAATTAAAAATAAAACCGGAAGATAAAGACTGGCTTTCATCTCCTGCAGTTGGCCAGGAGCTTATGGCAATGGTTTGATGCAATCAAATTAGAAAGGGAAGGAGGATCCGCAATAGTGCTCTAACAATATAATTCCAAGTTTATATTGACATACCTACCGGTCGGTATTATAAAGCCATACCAAATGGTATGTTGATCTGGAATGGCTCATTTAACCGAAGAAAATGTCTATTGGTGGCGCCCACTCGATGATAGCGAGCCGGATACCCGTGGAAAGTTATTACTGGCGGCCTATAAAGAAATTCACTGCCAGGGATTTCAGTCTGCCAGCCTGAGTAATATTCTTGCTCGCACAGGCGTTACCAAGGGCGCGCTTTACCATCATTTCCCCAATAAAACCGAGCTTGGTTATGCGGTGATCGACGAAGTAATTTCACAGCGAATTCACCTCAGCTTTATAAAACCGTTACAGAGCTTCGAAAACCCGATCGATGGTTTAATTGAGCTGATAACAACCTCCGGGGATGCTTTTTCACTCACAGATATACAGCTTGGCTGTCCTCTGACGGCCCTTGCACAGGAAATGGCACCGATAGACGAAGGATTTCGGACTCGACTAATCAGCATTTACGAACAATGGCATGGAGCAATAGCTGATTGTTTCCAACAGGCTAAAGATCAGGGATTAATAAGGCGGGATGTCGATCCAATTATCGCATCGGCGACAATTGTCGCGGTTATGGAGGGCGCCCTGAATGCCGCTAAGGTCTCTCAGGATATGAACAGGCTATATCAATGCGGCGCCGGATTAATTCAGTATTTACAACTCATAAAAACCCCCGACAAGGAGGCCTGATGGCTAAACAATTTGCGGAATTTATCATTCGTTTTAAATGGTTAACGGTGCTATTTACCCTGTTCTGGGTGATGCTAATGGGTGCCGGTGCGCAATATCTGACATTTACCAATGACTATAGAGTTTTCTTCGGTGAAGACAATCCGCAATTGCTGGCCTTTGAGAATATTCAGGATACCTATTCGCGTAGTGATAATGCCATGTTTTTGCTGACGCCAAAGGGAGGTGAGGTTTTTACCCGCCCGACGCTCGAAGCCGTCGCCTGGTTGACAGAGCGGGCATGGGAGACGCCGTATTCTACCAGAGTCGAGTCACTAACCAACTATCAGCACACCTCTGCTGTTGAGGACGACTTGCTGGTAGAAGATCTGGCTTTTGAACCAGATTCTTTGAACGATGATGATTTAATTCGAATTCGACAAATAGCCCTTTCCGAGCCTGTTCTTTTGAACAGGCTTATTTCTCCTGCTGCACATGTCACCGGTGTCAATGTCAATATCGAATTACCCGGTCTCGATCCCATTGTGGAAAACCCCGAGGTAGTTAATTTTATCCGAGAGCTGCGAGACGAATTCCGCGAAAAGTATCCCGACATAGAAGTGCGCTTAACCGGTATTGTTATGATGAACCAGGCTTTCCCGGAAGCCAGTCAATATGATATGTCGACCCTGTTTCCAGTGATGTTGTTAATTTTTGTTGTTGTGCTGTATTTCTGGATACGCGGATTTGCCGGAACTCTTGCGACTTTTATTATCATCATTTTCTCAATAACTGGCGCCATGGGAATGGCTGGATGGCTTGGTATTGCGCTGACACCTCCGTCTTTCTCGGCGATTATGATTATTCCTACTATGGCCATAGCCGACAGTGTTCACGTACTGATGAGTTTTGTGCTCGGTATGCGACACGGTGAAAACAAACACGACGCCATGGTCGACAGTATCCGTATCAATATGCAGCCGGTTTTTCTAACCAGCGTAACAACCGCCATCGGATTCATGAGTATGAATTTCTCCGATGCCCCGCCGTTTCGAGATCTCGGTAATATTGTCGCGATGGGAGTCATGATAGCGTTTGTTCTCAGTGTCACCTTCCTGCCGGCTATTTCTATTATTCTGCCAGCTCGTCAAAAAGTAGAAGACACTCCATCGAGTGTCATGATGCGCCGCTTTGCGGA
>JAAEOZ010000336.1 GCA_024222685.1 Gammaproteobacteria bacterium
CCCAACATCACGTCGCCAGTTTTCTATATTTGGCACACCGTGATTGGTCAGCACCGCACGATAGGCAATGTGGCGAAGCGGATCTTTGAAAACATCCATATTCTCCGGCACGCCGGTATTATGCGCTGCACCATCAGAAAAATAAGCTCCGCCATGGCAATTAATACAGCCTGCTTTACCTTCAAACAGTGCCTGACCTTTTTTTGCCGCGGCAGACATGCCGCCTGTATCAAACGGCGCATCTTTGGATACCAGAGTATCCATAAAGGCTACAAGCGCTTTGCGACCTTTGCCGGAGCTGCACTCGCCATTAAAGTTTTCCTGACACATTTTAATGTAAACCGCATCCTGTTTCATGCGCTCGTGCATGAGTCGCATGTCAATATTCATCATCATGGTTTCGGTTAACTGATCACGCACCACGTCATTCAGATTGGAGCCCATGTGACCATCCCAACCCCATCCTGTTTCAGCAAAATCGGCCTTATAGGACACATTGAGAAGTGTGGGAGCATTGCGAAAATGACGCGTGCCGGGGTAAGCATCCGACAGTGCCATGGGGTTACCTTCCTTATCTATCTGGCGGGTAAAACCCTGCGCAGGATCATGACAGGTGGCGCAACTGATGGCACCGTCACCTGACATACGCGCATCGAAGAACAGGCGCTTACCCATCTCTACCATAGATGCTTTGGGTGCTTTCTTCGCCGTTAAAGGCCCAATCGGGACTGGCGGGCTCGAATTCGCCTGATTCATTCCGAGCACCGCGGCTATAACCGCGACAACCAGAACTGGACCCCGTAGGGATTTTGGCTTGTATTGCATACTCATCGGCTGTCCTCCAGGTTTGAGTATCACTTTGCTGTAAAAGTGAAGTTTGCTTGCGCGGCGCCGTTTGCCGAAACAGTTAATTTAGTATCCATGATTCCAAAGCGTGGATGCCAGGCCGAGACGGTATAGTCTCCGGGCGGAACATCGTCCAGCGAATAGGTCCCGTCTTCGTTGACCACGACTGCATAAGGATGCTTTGGTGCCATCATGAAACCGAACATGAAGTTATGCGCCTCGCAGTTCATGGAGATAAACGCAGAGCGCCGGGGTTTGAGCTTTTTCTTAATGTCGCCGGGTTCGGGCTGGCCGAAGTTGAACATAGTTCTTTTCACGATGCGGCCTTTTTCCACACCAATCATCTCGCGGGTATTAATGTTATGCAGCACCGAATCCGGATCGCTGTGGCGTATTATAATCGGGCCGGGTTGAACCACCTGCGCCCAGGGTCGGAAGCGACAGCCTTTTTGCAGAACGACGTAATTATCACCTTCCGGTGGAGCCCATTTTTTCCCTTTCGATATTTTTTTAATGAACACGAAAGCCCCGCGCAGGGCCCCGTCCTTAACATCTACCCAGACCACCTCGCGATAGCCTGTACCCTCA
This sequence comes from Gammaproteobacteria bacterium, assembly GCA_024222685.1. GTDB lineage: Bacteria > Pseudomonadota > Gammaproteobacteria. The sequence goes on from JAAEOZ010000336.1 coordinate 1,435, forward strand.
TCATCACAGACGTCGGGGTTCTTGGAGATCGTGATTCTCTCCACTGCGTCTTCAGGCAAGGCCCCATCAAAACTGAGCTTTCCACTGATTGTCCCTCCATCGGTTACATCACCCCCTGCGTACTTCGATGCTGCATGTACCGTTGGTGTAATAGAAAATAGCAACAGCGAACCGATTACCAGGCTCTGGAAACTTTTTTTACTCATTTTAACCCCAAAAATATTATTCTTTAGAAATGCATATTTCGGATTTGCAATAAACGCGCCAGTTTACAATTTGTGGCAATAAATGTGTAAAAAGCCTCTTTAAATGAAGAAGTTAAGAGGTGACCCAACCAGGAAATAAGCACCCACAATTTGTCTGCCTATTGGTTAAATCGTTCAATAGTATCCGACTGGATCTGCAATACAGTACGTTTTGTTCAAGCGTTATGTAACTCCGATAATGAATATGAAGTCTTCATCCACTTTGGAACTCTATAGTCATCAGGTATGAAACTATCGAGTCGAGTTACCCATTAGATAGCCATCCCGTGCAGGCAATATATATTTAGTGCTAATATCCTCCACCCGATAAGCAACCATGAAAGCAGGTCCGAATACATGCAGTGGGTTTCTCAGTTGATTTCGACCGAGCACAGGTAATCCCTGGTATGTTAAGCCATGCCCCCGTTCATCATCTGAACAGGAACCAGCGTATTGTTCGCCAAAGCATCTGGTACGGGCTAGTCGCAACATTTGTCCTGATTGCTATCATCGCGGTTCATTATCAGGTTTACTTTTCTTCCGAGTCACTTCGGCGCAGTGATCATGAAAAACTGAATCTGGAAACCGGGAAGACTGCGATAACGACTGAGCTATCCAATATTCAGTCTGATGTTAATTTCCTGGCACGCCAGGCTGAGTTACACCGCTATTTTGATAATTTTGATGCTAATACACGATCGATTTTAGGCCAGGATTTTGTATTGTTTTCAAATGAAAAGCGCATATACGATCAGATTCGAATAATTGATATTGATGGGCAGGAAACCATCCGAATTAATAATCAAAGTGGACAGGCAATTATTGTTGATGAAGCACAGTTGCAAAATAAAATCGAGCGATACTATTTCAGGGAAACCCTTAAACTCGAACAAAGCGAAATCTACATCTCCCCATTCGATCTCAATATTGAACACGAGGAAATTGAAATACCGATCAAACCGATGATACGTTTTGGTAAACCCCTGTTCGACTCATCGGGTAACAGGGTTGGGGTGCTGATTTTAAATTACCTGGGAGATCGCCTGCTCAACAGCTTTCGCAGTACCACATCGAATATTGCAAGACATGCCATGTTGCTAAACTACAATGGCTATTGGTTAAGTCATCATAATCGTGACCTGGAATGGGGCTTCATGCTGGATCATGAACGCAGCTTTTCTGGCAGCTTTAAACAGGAGTGGGAAACCATATCAGCCAGCCAGTCGGGCCAGTTTGAAACGGCCAATGGCATTTTTAGTTTTACCACAATCTACCCTGGCAGAGAAATCACGGGGATACGCAATATTCTTGATTCTGCCCGCTTAAACCCAGAATATTTTTATCACCACTGGAAACTGGTATCTCATATTTCAGTACAGGAACTGGACGACCTGGCCACCAGTTTCCTACAGGAAAGTCTTTTTTTATATCTGTCGATATTTATTGTTTTTATTGTCGGGACACATATTATCGCTCGCCTACAGGCAAGCCATCAAATCGCCGAAAATGAAGTTGAGTTCGAACGTCACTTCAGAACAGTTCTCGAATCAATAGAAATCAAGGTGCTGGCGGTTGACCTCGAGGGTAATATCACGTTTTGCAACGATGCCCTGCTCAATTTGCTGAACCGGGAACGGGACAAGCTCATCGGCAACAGCTGGGTGGATGAAATTGTCGCCAGTCACAACAGGAATCGTTGTACAGATTTTTTCCAAAAGCTGGTGGCTGGAGCGCAAGACCCGGGCACCCACGAAAGCTGGTTGGTAGATCGTTCGGATAACGAATACCTTGTCAAATGGCATGAAAGCTTTTTAACCGATACATCAGACAATCCAGTCGGTCTGATTTTCATGGGTGAAGATATCACCCATGTTCGTGAAAATGAAATCAGGGTCAGACACCTGTCTGAAGCTGTCGAGCAGAGCCCAGCTTCGGTAGTTCTGACTAATGTTGCTGGATTAATCGAGTACGTGAATCCTAAATTTGAAAGCGTTACAGGCTACAGCCTGGAGGAAGTTAAGGGATTTACTCCCCGCATACTGAAATCCGGTGAAACCAGCCGTGAAGATTATTCAGAACTCTGGCGTGTCATTAAGCTGGGAGGAGTCTGGCGAGGTATTTTTCATAATCGCAAGAAGAGCGGTGATCTCTACTGGGAGTCTGCTTCAATTTCCGGCATTCGTAGTCCTGAAGGTGAAATTACGCATTTTCTAGCCGTGAAAGAGGATATCACCGAGCAGAAAATGCTCGAGGAGCGCTTTCAACACTGTTTTAATTCCGCACCTGTTGCGATGGTTATGTCGGATGATCAGGGTCGAATTCTGTTGGCGAATGAATATTTACAAAATCTTTATGGTTATTCTCTGCATGAGTTGATCGGGCAGGATATCGGTATCGTGGTTCCATCGGAAGCAGGTAATATACAACCCGTCTACAGAGAAGAAAGCGAAGAACCGGAAGATAACCAGGAGATCGCTTCAATTAGCGGCGACATTATGGCGCGACGTAAAGACGGTCAGGAATTTCCGATTGAAGTAGGGTTCAGCACAGCACCCAGTTTGCAGGGGAAATTGAACATTGCCGCAATTATAGACCTGACAGCGCGTATAAAACTCGAGAAGGAACTATTGCAACGAAACGAAGAAATCGGCCGCAATCGTTCACTAAACAAAGTTGGTAGAATGGCAAATATGATTGCCCACGATCTACGTAATCCGCTTTCTTCCATTAAAATGGGTCTGCAAATAACACAAAAGAAATCAAATGACATTACCCGGGAAAGCACCCGGGAACTCAATCAGATCGCGCTCGACCAGGTTCAATATATGGAAGAGATACTTTCCGACCTGATGAGTTATTCAAAACCTGACGCACTCAATCTGGAGTGGGTAGACATCGGCAAAACGCTAAATCACTGTATCAACCTGGTGCAAAAGGAAATTATATCTTCTAATGCCACCATAAATACCTGGTACGAAAAAGGTTTACCGTTGATATCTGTTGATACCAGAAAATTTCGCCAGATAATATCAAACCTGCTGGACAACGCGATTCAATCGGTAGAATCACTCGATGCCATCGACCCAGTTGTCAATATTTCGGTTCGAATGGAATTAAGCGAGGAAAAGCCCTGTGTCAAGATCAGGATTGCGGACAACGGTTGTGGAATCGGCGATGAAACAGTAGATGAATTATTCGAACCATTTTATACAAACCGATCCAAAGGTACCGGCCTGGGTCTACCGATTGCCAAACGCTATATCGAGTTACTACATGGAACACTCAATCTAAAACCCGGGGATAGTGGAGGGTGCGTGGCCACTGTTCGTTTGGTAATTGACTCTACGCAATAACCTTTCAATGGTATTTGCGCTATTATGCCTGGATTAGGAAGAAATTCAGAGAATCCGTCAATTATGAGCACACTACTGATAGTAGATGATGACAAGGCAATTTGTAGGACACTGCAGCTGCACTACAGCAGCCAGTCTCACAGGGTTATTACCGCACATAGTGTCGATGATGGAATATCGTGTATTGCATCGAACAATATCGACCTGATATTACTCGATTTACAAATGCCCAATAAAACCGGCCTCGAGGGATTATCCGATTTTCGTGAAGCCCTGCCCGAGGTTCCCATTATCATGATAACGGCATTTCATGATATGGAGTCAACTATAGAAGCCATGAAAAATGGGGCCGATGATTATATTCACAAACCAGTAGATATTAACGAGCTCGACCAGGC
>JAAEOZ010000337.1 GCA_024222685.1 Gammaproteobacteria bacterium
ATCCTGAGCACTACCGCATCAACCGGGGCTCGCATTTCTGATAGGTGCTCTAATCTTGCAGCCTTGGCGATTTGCTCTTCAATGGAGTGCAATTGAGCCTGGGCGCCAGATAACTCTTCGATATTCCTTCGACGCCAATCCTTGATAAATGCCGTTTTCTCGGCTTTACCTGTTATGATTTGATGCTTCAGAAGATCTTCTTGATTAAACGCACTCTGCAGTTCATTTTCCATTTCCAGACGTTGATCACGCGCTAAAAGCAACTTTAGCTTCGAACCAATGCCTCCCTGCGCCATCTGACTTTCCATATTCTCAATTTCTTTAGCAGAAGCCAAACGTTGGGTGAGAATGCGCTGATCATCCAGGTTAGCGTTCTGGTTCACCTTCAGACGATTAATAGCCTCGTTAAAGTGAACTATCTTCGCCCGATAGTGCGCCAAACGCTCGAGCAATACACGTTGGTGTGTCAAATATTCGATGGAACCGTCATCACCCTCTATGGTTTTTTTCTTCACAAGTTCCGCTTCTATACGTCCCATCCTTGCCGTAAGCTCTTTAGCTTGTGCTTTAAAGCGCGACAGGTCGGCAGCGGCAAAGGTTGGATCGAAAGTGCCCAGAAGTTGTCCCGCTTTAACCTTTTCGCCCTCTCTAACTTCCATACTTCGAACAACCGACGTCACGAAGGGCTGTATGAGAATGGAGCTGGAAGTCGTCACTAATTTGCCTCGCGTAGTGACAACCCTATCAATCTCAGAAAGGCTGGCCCATAAAACGATAGAAGCCATGAGTCCAGCCAGCAAATATACAGTACTTCGAGCAAAACGAGGTAAAGGACGGTGGGCAATAGCTTCCGAGTCGGAAAGAAATTCCAGGCTTTCTTCCAGCAAGTCTTTATTGCTATTGTTCATTTTGATGACGGTTCTGTTGCTTCCACAAATGCTGATAAATTTTGCAGCGATTCAAAAGATCACTATGACTGCCGGCATCGATAATTCGGCCATTGTCCATGACCAGAATAACATTACAGGAAAGTAACATTGATAAGCGGTGAGACACTATGAGCACAGTTCGATCTTTGGCAAGTATAGCGAGGTTATCCATAAAAATCGCTTCGCTATCAGGATCTAGTGCACTGGTCGCTTCATCCATTATGAGGATTCGTGGCCTTGGCAATACTGCCCTGGCTATCGCCAATCGCTGCTTTTGACCACCGGACAGATTATCTGCATTCTCTTCCAATAAGGTGTCATAACCCTGCGGAAGTTTCTCGATAAACTCCTTGGCTCCTGAAATTTGTGCCGCCGCATCAATCTCCTGCAGGCTTGCATCACTCCTGGTAATACCGATATTTTCCCGAACCGTACCGCGAAACAGGAAACTCTCCTGCAATACGACACCAGTATTTCTGCGCAAATGGTCAAGATCTATTTCACGTATATCGGTGCCATCGATACGAATTACCCCCTCCTGCAAAGGATACAGTGACTGAATAAGTTTGGTCAGTGTACTTTTACCAGATCCAGATCGGCCGACAATCCCTACGATGCTGGATGCCGGAATATTTAGATTAATATTATCCAGTACTTTTGAACCATCATCATTATATTTGAAACTAATCTGCTCGAACTGGATAGCACCCCGAAAGGAGGGACGTAGCCCTCCTTGCCCGGGCTTTCTTTCCGGTGGACGATTCATTACCGACCCCAGCATCTTCACTGACAGGGCGGTCTCCTGATATTCGTGGATTAACGAAACAATGCGAATCAGTGGATTAACCACCCGCGCGGACAGCATATTGAAAGCGATTAGGGCTCCAACCGTGATGACGCCGGCAAAGACTTGTCCGGCACCGAGCGCAATAATGGCCACCATCATCAGTTTCTGCAACAAGGTGGTAATGTTGTTAGCCGTGATGGATATCTTACCCACGTTGAAGTTCGAATTAACGGCGAAAGCAGCCTTACGATCCCATTGTCTGCGCTGAGTAGGTTCCAGTGCGAGCGATTTAACCGTTCGCATACCGGAAATTGACTCAACCAACATGGCCTGACGTTCAGCCTCGGCATTGTAAAGTTGTTGCAAACGGCGGCGGAATGGTTTGATGAGCAATACAATAACCAGGCCAATAATGGCGGTAAAACTCAGCACCACCCAGGTTAATAGTGGACTGTAAAAATACAAAAACGGCAAATAGATAAACAAAACCGTCGCATCCATGCCGGTAAGGAAGAGCTGCCCCGTCAAAAACTGCCTGATCTTTTCGACCTGCTGCATGTGACGAACGGTAACACCGGCAGCGCTACGCTCAAAAAAGTTGATCGGTAAAGCCAGCAAATGACTGAAAGTCTTGGTTACCAGACTGATATCTATTTTGTTGGTCGCTTCCAATAACAGGTATTGGCGTAAAAAACTGAATGCAGCCTCAAACGACAGGGCCGCACAAATGCCGATAGTCAACACATAGAGGGTAGAAAAGCTTTGATGCACCAACACCTTATCTATCACAAGTTGAAAAAAGATAGGTGTGAAAAGCCCCAGGATGTGCAGCATCAAAATGGCTATGGAGACATCGCGAAAAACCTTTTTCTGTTTGAGAATTTGCGGTATGAACCAGGTCAGTCCAAACGGCTGGTTTTCATCAGTGAATGCATAGCGTCGTTTGACGAAAACCACCGTACCAGTCCAATTCTCGATAAAATCTTCAAGCAAAGTAGGAAGCACCCGCTTTACTTGTGCCACAGGATCAAAAACCAAAACTACGGTTTGTTTAGTTTCATCCTCCGCTAAACGTTCATGTATTCCGGCAATCACGACATAATTACCGTTTTTCAGCACGGCTAGCATGGGAAAAACGCCATCCAGTCGCTGAAACTTGTGGGCGTCAAGAACAGCTTGTTTGGCTTCCAGGCCATTTGCTC
>JAAEOZ010000338.1 GCA_024222685.1 Gammaproteobacteria bacterium
ATCAATGGTGCTGTTGTCATTCACCCGGATATAACCCCAGTTATTCCAGGCCGGGGTTGTGGCCCCTGCATCACCGTTGGTATCGCCGCCTACAGTATCATCCAGAATCGAGGTGAAAACCGCCTTGGTTCCGAGGCCATCGCCGTCTCCCACGGCCAGGCTTCCATCTATTGTCAGAATCTGATTGAGATCGAATTTCAGGACTGCACCGTCCTCTACCGTCAAAACATACGCACTTGGTACCGTGATACTAGAATAAACTCTCCACACACTTCCGGCACCTATCGGATTGGGTGTTAAGGTCATATTGTTTAACAGGGTCCCACCGACACGTATATAGCTCTTTGCAACCGAAATATCGGAGAAATCGTAGCCGCCAGTAATAGTTGCCGTCAGGTCCTGGCCGACCAGTTCGTATGGCGTAACCGCATTGGTTAATACTACATTTGAAAATTCAGCCGGGTTTGAACCACTTGCCAGTCTGATACCGGCAATCACAGTATTGTCGAGAGTGAAGTTATTGAAATTTCCGGCACTGTTAACCAGATTCATTCCATAACCGGCAGTAGTAACCGACACCGAACCTGTCAACAGAAAGTCCGGGTTATTGTTTTCGATACGAATCGCCGTAGCGGTGGTTGAATTATTGGTAATCGAATTTGTACCATCGAAGCTGGTATTCAGAAGCCCCGAAGTAGTGTAGCTATCGCTGACTTCGATAGAGTTGTTGGGTGATCCGTCGACGGTGATATTTGACAGGGCAATATTGACGTCGCCGGAGCTGCTATTCAAGATATGCAAACCATCATTACCCGGGTTGGTAATATCGACCAGGTCGACACTGCCATTCATATGCCCACCGTTGGCATACAGATAGAGGCCATAATTACCGGTGTTGCCTGGTTCAGTCATGGTGAGATTATTGAGATTGAGAACCGTCGTTGCCGAAGAGCTGGAAAGCACGCGAATGGCGGAATAACCGGTCGACCAACCATCGCCGTTATAATCTATGATATCAATATTTGATAAGTTTGCTGTTCGAGTGCTAC
>JAAEOZ010000339.1 GCA_024222685.1 Gammaproteobacteria bacterium
GAGTTTACTAATACCTTCTTCGGGATTAATGCTGACCTGTCCACGACCGACAATCGGCAGTTCAAACTGTGAAATCTGATAGCCCTTAGGTAAATCGGGATAAAAATAATTCTTGCGTGCAAACACTGACTGTCTGGTAATTTCAGCGTCTATTGCGACACCAAATTTAATAGCCATACTGACTGCGTCGGCATTTAACACCGGTAGCACACCGGGAAGACCCAGATCAACCGCGCAGGCCTGAGTATTGGGGGCCGAACCAAATGCGGTTGAAGCGCCGGAAAAAATCTTACTTTTGGTCGCCAACTGTGCATGTATTTCCAGGCCGATAACCGTTTCCCAGGTGCTCATGAGTTCAGCTCCGGTTTTTGCAGATGAAAGTCGCTGTGCAACTGGAATTGATGCGCAACATTAAGCAGACGGGCCTCATCAAAATAGTTTCCAATCAGCTGAAGGCCTACCGGTAATCCCTGGCTGAATCCTGCCGGGATAGACATGCCGGGTAAACCGGCCAGGTTTAACGAAATAGTGTAAATGTCCTGCAAATACATGCTCACTGGATCATTGGTTTTATCACCGAGTTTAAAGGCGACTTCAGGCGTGGTCGGCCCTGCGATGACATCGACCTGCTCGAAGGCTTTTTCGAAATCCTGTTTGATTAATCGCCGTAGCTGTTGCGCCTTCAGATAATAGGCATCGTAATAACCCGCCGACAGGGCATAAGTGCCGAGCATAATACGACGCTTAACTTCTTCTCCAAAGCCTTCACCCCGGGAACGCTTATAGAGATCCTCGAGGTCTTTAGGATTATCACAACGATGGCCGAATCGCACACCATCGAAGCGCGATAAATTAGACGAACATTCGGCCAGCGCAACGACGTAATAAACCGGAATGGAGAGCCTGGTATTAGGCAGGCTGACATCGATAATTTCAGCGCCGAGTTTGCGATACTGATCAATTGCCGACTCGATTACACGGGCGATATCGGCGTCCAGGCCTTCGGCAAAATATTCTTCTGGAAGGCCGATACGCAAGCCCTTAAGATCTCTTTCAAAATCACCGCTATAGTTGGGCACCGGTTGATCGATTGAAGTCGAATCGCGTTGATCGAACCCGGCCATCTGCTGCAATAAAATTGCACAGTCCTCGGCAGTACGGGCAAAAGCTCCACCCTGATCAAGGCTGGAACCAAAAGCGATCATGCCGTATCGCGAAACTCGACCATAAGTCGGTTTGATTCCCGTAACGCCACAAAGTGCAGCCGGTTGCCGTATGGAGCCACCGGTGTCGGTGCCGGTAGCTGCAGGTGTAAGACCAGCCGCAACCGCCGCAGCCGAGCCTCCTGAAGAACCACCTGGAACACGTTCTCTATTCCAGGGGTTAGCAACCGGTCCATAGAAACTGTTTTCGTTCGATGAACCCATCGCAAATTCATCCATGTTGGTTTTACCCAGCATGACGGCGCCGGCGCTGTTTATTTTTTCGATGATAGTCGCGTTATACGGTGCAATAAAATTATCCAGCATTCTGGAGCCGCAGGAAGTCTTTATGCCGTCGGTACAAAATATATCCTTGTGTGCCAGTGGTACCCCGGTGAGCGCTCTGGCATCGCCTCCGGCTATAGATGCGTCGGCTGCTCTGGCCTGCTGTGTGGCCAGCTCGTCGGTAATGCTAATGAAGCAGTTGAGTTCGGGGTTGTGCTGCTTAATTAGCTGCAGATAATCAGCTGTAATTTCTTCACTGGAAAACTCCCCGCTGGCCAGGCCCTGCTGGATCTGTTTAATGCTATGGCTCATTATTTCAAACTCACTCGATCACTTTGGGGACGCGGTACAGTCCCTTTTCTACATCCGGTGCGATATTCTGAAATTTATCGCGAAGATTGGCTTCGGTAACAGCATCTTCACGCAACCGCTGAGTGGCATCGAGAGGGTGCGCCATCGGTGTAATACCGCTGGTATCGAGTGCATTCATCTGCTCTACCAGTTCGAGGACATTAGACAGGTCTGTGGCGTATTGATCTATGGCTTCATCGTCGATTTGCAGGCGTGCAAGTTGCGCAATATTTCGCACATCTTCCGTTTTAAGGGTCATTTTCGGGAATTTCCAAAAAGTGTTGATTGAAAAGCAGGCAAACTTACCATAATTTTGCGGGCAGTTTAAGCAAAAGACCCCTATTTTAGTGGTTTCTTCCTTGCCCAAACCTTTACCCGTTGCTAGAGTACGCGCAACTGGGTGAAAATGGCGCAGCAACAGGACGTTTCCTCAAATCACATCACTCATTACACTTAATTTATTGGGTTAAAAGCTAAGTATGTTTGCAGCTATTCGCGGTCTGTTATCTAACGATTTATCCATCGATCTGGGTACAGCCAATACGCTCATCTATTCCAGAGGTCAGGGAATTGTTCTCAACGAACCCTCGGTGGTGGCAATACGACAGGATCGTGGCCCCGGTGGTCCGAAATCTATCGAAGCCGTGGGAACATCAGCGAAAAAAATGCTCGGTAGAACACCAGAAAGTATTACGGCTAAACGCCCCATGAAGGACGGCGTTATTGCGGATTTCACCTACACCGAAAAAATGCTACAGCATTTTATTCGTAAGGTTCACGAAAATCAGTTCCTGCGACCCAGTCCACGGGTGCTGATCTGTGTACCCTGCGGTGCAACTCAGGTAGAGCGGCGAGCCATAAAGGAATCTGCACTGGGTGCAGGCGCGCGTAAAGTTTATCTCATTGAAGAACCGATGGCCGCGGCAATTGGGGCGGGAATGCCGGTCGATGAGCCCCAGGGTTCAATGGTACTGGATATCGGCGGTGGCACCTCAGAAGTGGCGGTTATGTCACTTAACGGCATCGTATACTCCGATTCTGTGCGTATCGGCGGCGATCGTTTCGACGATTCGATCATTAACTATGTGCGCCGCAATTATGGAATTCTAATCGGAGAAGCCACGGCAGAACGTATTAAAGTCGAAGTAGCAGCCGCCTATCCGGGTAAAGATCTGCTTGAAATCGAGGTTAAGGGTAGAAACCTGTCCGAAGGTGTGCCGCGTAGTTTTACGCTCAACAGTAATGAAATTCTTGAAGCCTTACAGGATCCTCTATATGGCATTGTCAGTGCGGTGAAGAATGCGCTGGAGCAGACTCCACCCGAGCTGGGTTCTGATATCGCCGAACGTGGTATTGTATTGACCGGGGGTGGCGCGCTATTGCGAGATCTCGATCGGCTGATTATGGAAGAAACAGGATTACCAGTGATTATCGCAGAAGACCCGCTAACCTGTGTGGCAAGAGGGGGAGGCAGGGTACTTGAAATGATAGATGAGCACGGCCTTGATTTTCTAGCAGTTGAGTAAGTCGTTTATTTCACCTGTCCCCGATGAATCAGGAACCCAACCAGACACGTGTGGCAACAGTGCATACACTGTTTCTAGTCTGTTTCTGTATTGCATTGATGATTGTCGATCATCGATTCAATCACCTTGAGGTAGTTAGATCGAATATTTCTATTGTTCTATCGCCACTACGTTACCTGGTGAGCTTACCGACTATGACCGGTAGCTGGGTCGGCGAATGGTTTACCGCACATACCGATTTACTCGCCCGCAATAATCAGCTCGAATCAGACCTCCGCCTGTTAAATACGCGTTTACAGAAAATGCAGGTATTGCAGGAAGAAAATATTCGCTTACGCAATTTGCTAAGCTCATCAGGCAAACTAGCCGACCAGGTTATTGTTGCAGAACTCCTGTCAGTCGACCAGAACCCATATCGCCAGCTTATCGAGATTAATCGGGGGACCAGCGATGGTGTTCATATCGGTCTCGCGGTAATCGACGATTTTGGTGTCATGGGGCAGGTTATACATGCCAGCCCAAATTCTGCGACGACCATTCTGATTTCCGACCCTGACCACGCTACTCCGATCCAGTTCATCCGAAATGGTGTTCGTTCGGTTGCTTTTGGCAACGGAAATACCGATCAACTTGAAATCCGCTTTCTTCCCGCGACTGCCGATATCCGCATCGGCGATGAACTGGTCACATCCGGTCTAGGTGGGAGATTTCCTGCCGATTACCCGGTTGCCACAGTAAGTGCGATTCGAGAAGATTCCAGCCACGGCTTTGTCTCGGTAATGGCTGCTCCGAAAGCCCGGCTCGATAGCAGTCGCGAAGTACTTGTAATCAAGCCCAGGCAACGATAGTGTTTAACCTTCGATATCTGGTTATTTATCTCAGTCTGATTGTTGGACTTACCCTGATGATCCTGCCTTTACCCGAGTGGGCACAGTCTTATCGACCCAACTGGGTGGCCTTAATACTGATTTACTGGAGCATGGCCCTGCCGAAACGGGTCGGGCTGTGGTATGCAGTGGTTACCGGTCTGTTAGCTGATACACTACAGGGCACCTTGTTGGGGCAGCATGCGCTGGCGCTGGTGATTATTATGTATTTAAATTTGAACTTTTATCAACGTATCAGGGTTTTGTCTCTTCCTCAGCAATCACTTTATGTCTTTATCTTACTGTTCATCTGTCAGATTATGGTTATCTGGGTTGAGGGTATCATGGGTCGCCCAACACCAGTTTTTGCCTACCTCGGAGCACCGATTGTAGGTATGATGATCTGGCCCTGGGTTTTTGTTATTTTGCGCGATATACGTCGTAAAGCAATGGTGGGATAAATCATTGGATTATCAGTTAATCGCCACTAACGAGGCACTAGCCGATTACTGTGATCGAATTTCCGACGCATCTTATTGCGCTATCGATACCGAGTTTGTTCGCGAAAAAACTTATTATCCTTTACTTTCCCTTATCCAGATTGCTACCGAAAACCACATGGCCTGTATTGATCCGCTGGCAATAGCAGATTTTTCTCCATTTGTAGAACTGCTTCAAAACCCGGACATAGTCAAAGTATTCCACTCACCAGATCAGGATCTGGAGGTACTCTATCAACAATATGGGACCGTACCAGCCCCGGTATTCGATACTCAACTGGCAGCCGCGGTTCTGGGTTTTACCCACCAGATTAGCTATGCTGAACTGGTTTTTAATATAACCGGTGTCCAGCTGGAAAAGAAACATACCCGGGCAGACTGGAGTCGTCGTCCTCTCTCCAGCAGCGAACTTGATTACGCCATGGATGATGTACGATATTTGCTTCCGGTATATCGCCAGTTGAATCAATCGCTAAGGGACAAAAACAGATATAGCTGGATTGAGCAGGATCTTGCCAATCTGAGTATTGCGTCAAATTATCAGATCGATACCGATAATCTGTGGAAACGCCTGAAAGGTATTCAAAAACTCAAAGGTCTGGAGTTGCAAATTGCCCACGACCTGAGTATCTGGCGGGAAAAGGTTGCGCAGCAGAAAAATCGACCGAAACGGTGGATCGCAGCTGACGACTGGATTATCGAAATTGCTCGGAAAAACCCTGCAGATCTGTCTGAACTCAACTCAATCAAGGCGATTCCTGAAAAGGCACTGACTCGAAACGGCAAAGCCTGGCTTGAGCTGGTTAGCGAAGCAGGAACTGTAGACGCATGCCGATGGCCAGATCCACACAGGCCGAAAAAACTCGACGCAGGCCAGCAGGCTCTGGCAGATTGCCTGATGGCTTTGTGTCGTGAAATTGCGCTTGAAAACAACATTGCACTGGCGACACTGGTAACACGCAGGGATATCGACAGTTTAATTCTTAATCGCAAAGCCAGCCGTCTCGCCCATGGCTGGCATTTTGAAATCGCTGGTCAGCAGTTACTGGAATTCATCCACGGTCAGTCCTGCATTGTAGTGCAAAATGGCCAGATTAAGAGGCTTCCGCACGACTCGGGCAATTGACCTGACAGGCTTCAAATTGCAACGTCATTATTGAACCAGAAAACTACTGAACAGAACATCCGTAACTTCTGAACTATTGGCGAGTTCCACCATTAATTCCTGGATTTGCGCTGTTGCGATTTTACGGATCTCTTCTCGCTTGGCGGACGACTTCATTTCATTCGCTTTCTGCTCGCTCAGCAATACAATCAACTTATGACGAATTGCCGGAATATGGGTCTTAATCAGATCTTCGGCATCCGAATCGGCAATCAAAACATCGGCTTTGAGTTGCAGGAACGTGAGCCTACGACTTTCGTTACTGAGATTGAGCACCATGGCATCACCCAGTGATATATAGGCAGATGATTTTACCACAGCTTCTTCCTCGTCTGCCGCGAGAAGACTCTGTCCACCTACTGAAACTAAAATGGTAATCAGTAACAACACTTTAAGCATGGCATTTTCCTGATGCGTATGTCATATTATTTATAGAACATTTTACGGAACAATTTTGCACTAATTTGATGATTACCACAGAAAATATCAGGCAGTTAATAGAGCAGGGCATGCCAACTGAATCGGTAGAAGTAAGCGGTGGAGAAGGTAAATATATCGCCGAAGTTATCAGTCAGGAATTTAGCGACCTCAGTCTGATTAAACGTCATAAACTGGTATATGCCTGCGTTAACGACGAAATCACTTCCGGCGCATTACATGCATTAACCATCGTCGCTAAAACACCGGCAGAAGTTTCCTAGCAGCCTACGCACACTTCCATGGGTAAGCTAACTTTGCTGGAGCGGCGGCTTCGTATAGTCACCGGGCTGATTTTGGCAGTCTATATTTTTACCCACCTGTTCAATCATTCACTTGGTTTACTGTCTCTGGAAGCCATGGAAACAATGCGTAAACTGGTGACTCCGTTGTGGCGCAGCTGGTTTGGCGGTTTATTAATTTACGGTTCGCTGCTAACCCACTTCGCTATGGCGCTAATGTCCCTGTATCGACGCAGCAGTCTGCGCATGCCAGGCTGGGAACTGGCCCAGCTGATGCTCGGCCTGGCTATCATACCTTTGCTCGCCGGGCATGTTGCTGCTACCTGGGGTTCAAGGGTCTTAATGGGATACGACCCTAACTACGATTTTGCACTGAATGCTATTTTGAGTAGCCCCTGGCTGAGTAGTAAACAGCTTGTTCTGGTGATTGTCGCCTGGATTCACGTAGTTATCGGCTTACATTTTTTCCTGCGCCTGTTTAAAACATACAGGCGCATGGCCGTTCACCTGTATCCGATCGTCATACTAACACCGTTGCTGGTATTGTTTTCACTCATCAGAGTTGGGTTCGAGCTTGGGGTGTGGACGTCAAAATCGGCAGAGCCTGGTAAGTCATCGATTAACAGCTACCTGGGGGCTGAACCTTCTTATCTCGAAGGCACACCGATTAATGTGCTGTTCCACCATGGTGTGCTTACCACTTTCTTTCTGCTGCTTGCATTCACTTTAATAGCCCGGCTGATCAGAGTTCGTTATCAACAGACCCACGGCAATGTGGTCATCAGACATTTAAACGGTAGAGAACTTAAGGGCTCTCCTGGTCAGACAATTCTCGAAATCATGCGCATGCATTCGATCCCACACACATCTTTATGTGGTGGACGTGGTCGATGCACAACCTGCAGGGTTCGCGTAGGCACCGGTGCCAGTCAACTACACAAGCCTTCTAAACTGGAACAGTTTGCGCTCAACCGAATCGGCGCAGCGCCCAACGTGCGACTGGCCTGCCAGACGCGACCACTACATCCATTGCAGATTAGCCCGCTGGTACCAGCAGATCTCGGTATCGAGAACAGCCTCCGCAAAGGCGGTGTTAGCGGTGATGAACGCGAAGTTGTCGCTATGTTTGTCGACTTACGTGGCTCATCCAGCATTAGTGAACGTCACTTGCCCTACGACGTGTTGTTCATCCTGAATCAGTTTTTCCTGGAAATGACCGATGCGCTGGTCGACAGTGAAGGTCACTATGCGCAGTTTGAAGGAGATGGCCTGTTGGCGTTATACGGCTTAAAGCGTGGTATGAAAACCGGTTGTGTTGATGCGTTGCGCGGCGCAATGGATATGCAAAATAGAATGAACCAGCTTAACGAAAAACTTTCAGGAGAATTAGAACAACCGTTAAAGTTCGGCATAGGTATCCACTGTGGTCAGGCAATCGTTGGCACAATGGGGCCGCCGAGTTCACCAAATCTATCCGCTATCGGTGATTGTATCAACGCGGCCGCAAGACTTGAAAGCATGTCCAAAGAATTCTCCTGCGTACTGATGGTGTCAGATGATGTGATAAAACAGACCGAGCTCGATTTTGAAAGTTTTGACAGTCAGGTCGTCAGTTTACGTGGTAAACAGCAATCAGTGCTTGTCTATGCACTTAAAAATCCACTTGATATTCCACTAATCGAAAATTATCCCGGCTAATATTCGCTATGGCTAATATATACTGAAGGTGTCAGCCGCTTCAGATACTATAGATACAATAAGGAGGTGTTTAGATGAAAACAGAATTCAATATTTTGCTAAAAAGTCTGTCAGTATTTTTTTTACTGG
Organism: Gammaproteobacteria bacterium; assembly: GCA_024222685.1. Taxonomy (GTDB): domain Bacteria; phylum Pseudomonadota; class Gammaproteobacteria. The sequence goes on from JAAEOZ010000339.1 coordinate 8,442, forward strand.
GTTTAAGCAACCCGGCAAATGCAGATTGCGATGATAACGGTGAGCCCGGTATGGACTGGTCAGGCTGTAACAAAATGCACAAAATGCTGGACAAGGAAGATTTCACTGCAAGCCGATTCGATAATGCCAATCTCAGCATGAGCAATCTTAAGCGTTCCAATTTTACCCGTGCCAGTTTGGTCAAAGCCGAACTGACACGGGCAAAGCTTGATGAAGCCCACTTCATACAGACAGACTTAAATAAATCGGTGGGTTATCGTGCCAGTTTCAAAAATGCCCGTTTTAAAGATTCCCGTATGACCAAGTCTGAATACTCAAGAGCTGATTTTAGCCGGGCATCATTCGAAAATATTGACTGGGCGAAAGCAGAACTGGGACGAGCTAACTTTATCGGTGCCAGCTTAAAAGAAGTTAATTTCAAACATTCAAACCTGGCCCGAGTCAGCTTTACCAGGGCTACCCTTTTGGGCGTTTATTTCACAAAAGCCTATACCTACCAGACCCAGTTTGAAGGTGTCGACCTGCGACAGGTTTCAGATCTTACTCAGTCACAACTTGATATGGCCTGCGGTGACGACCAAACCCTGTTACCCGAAGGATTGGTAGCCTCGGTTAACTGGCCCTGTGAGCAATAGCTACAGCTTGCAGGCATGATAGTCGATCCGGTTTCCCGGGTCGAAATCACCTGTAAAGTTATGATGTAACCTGGGTCTGTAACTAAATTCACCTCTGCTAATAGTAAATTCAGGCCGATAAATCTTTCAGCAGAATAATCTTCCTGCCTTCGGTTTTGAGGTAATCCCCCATACACATATCCCGCATAATACGATTGACCATTTCGCGGGAAGCGCCGATCATGGTCGCTATGTCCTGGTGAGTGAGGCCTTCCACGATCAGTTGTCCATCGACTTCACTAGCCTGTTCTAACAGGGTTTTTGATACCCGGTTATAAACATCGAGTAGTGCGAGATTACTGACATTGAGCGTCGAAGCGCGGATTTTATTGGTCAGGATTTCACTCACTTTCCAGGCAACCTTTGCATTGTTACCGAAAAACTTCATGAAAACTTTTTTGGTTGCTGTGATTGCTACGGTGCCCTCCATTACAGCAACATGTGCCGACCGAGGCGCTTTACTGAGTAGCGCAAATTCGCCGAAATACTGCCTTTCTGAGAGGAGACTTAGCGTGATTTCCTGACCGCGCTCATCACTCCGGTAGACTCGTACTTTACCCGCATAAATAAAGTAGATGGAATCGGTTTCATCATCCTGATTAATGATAATCGTGTTTTTCCGATATTGTCGGACAATGACTCTATGCGCAAATTGTCGCAGTAACTCATCATCTACACCTTCAAATAAAAAGAGTGATTTAAGATATTCAACAACATCTGATTCTTGAGGTAAACAACTCATGGCTTTTATCCCGTTCTAGCCTGTTTATTTATATTTTTACACCTAAGTCTGGTATCTGTCGAGTGATTATTCCTACACCGGGCAAAGCCCAGCTGGCATAAATCAGACCGAAGGCCTTCAGGCCTTTTACCGCTGGCATTTTATAATTGCCATCGTCGTAAATACAGACGATCGAGTGTAAAGAATCCTGACACTTAGCCGTAAAGAATTTTTACATCCACCATCATTGAAGCTTGTAAATCTATAACAGAAGAAATATGAAACAGGTGCTTCAAAGGCTGCAGGGAGAGGTATTTTGAGTGATGAATAACACTTTTATCAGTAAACGATAATCCACTCTGGATTCTAGCAATTCCTGGTCTGAAAGTTGCTCTTACTAATATCTTTACATTCAACGAGCATTTATATGAAGAAGTTAACATTATGGGCAGTTTCAGTATTATTAGGATCTAGTGCCAACGCAGCAGTCTTCGATTTTCAAGATTTGACCGATACGTCAAATGGTGAGATATCAGGCACCTGGGCTGACGGTTCTGCCTTTGCATTAGCAAATTCTGGCGAGAGAGCTTTTCAGGAATTTGACTGGATTAAGGACGGTATAACTCTAACTGCTTCTGCCACCTACACCGGTTCTAACACCTACGGTGACAGCTACAGTACAGCGTATTCTGCTGGAGAGACACTGCAAGCATGGGCATATCTGGATCAGGGTAATGCCGGACTAGGAGTATGTAGCAAGGGTCTTGATAGTGATAGGAAGGGACCTAATCAATGTAACCCGGGTAGTGATGATAACGTCACAGTAGATGAAATTCTTAACATTCTTTTCGACCAAACCGTCACCATAGATTTTTCTCAATCTGTCTTCAGAGATGGTGGACATGGCGACTACACACCACCTGATCCCTATATTCAGGTTAGTGTAAATGGCGGGGACTTTGACCTTTTGGATGTATCCTCAATGATGACAGGGTACAGTTTTGATTTTCTGACTAATAGTGATGATGAGCAGTTCTACATTGATGCGCTTTCAGTATCCTCGGTACCCGAACCTTCAGTCATTGCCTTATTTGCAGCAGGACTCTTTGGTGCCGGGTTTGCTCGTAGACGCCAATCTTAATACCTGGAGATCCTGCGGTAGCCCATCGCTGCCAAAGATCAGAAGCCACCTCATTTGAGGTGGCTTTTTTATTCTGAACGACTGCAGTGGGCTCCTGGCACGCCCTATTATGTATCACGGTTAAAATCAACGGATCGAGTAATGTACCAGCGAGTCACCCATGTAATCGATAATGCAGACATAAAGCGTTCTGACATGTAAATCAATACCGCCGTAATATGGATCTGAAGTTAGTGTAAAATCTCATCTAAGAAAACAAAAGATATCCAAAGCTGGCTTTTGCTCGAATGCCTTGTTACGAACGTTGTTCGTCTAGCGCATGCTGTCGCCAAAACGCTGAATGCGATGTTATGTGTAATCAAAGAGGGCGCGATGATGAGTAGTGTTGAATTTCTCTGTATTTTTACCGATCGGAATGATTGTTTTCATTTTGAGGAAAATGTAGTAAATCTCTATTCAATAATAATTTTAACATGACATTAACGTCCTGGCTTACCATTGTTAGCATTTGTTGTTTAGGCGCAATGTCGCCTGGCCCTTCTTTAGCTGTGGTGTTAAAGCACACACTTTCTGGCGGTCGACAAAAAGGCATCATCACTGCATTAGCCCACGGCGCAGGGATTGGCCTATATGCATTCATATGCATATCTGGTTTAGCCGTGGTTATTTTCACCTCGGAGACCCTGTTTTCAGTTTTACAGTGGTTGGGAGCACTGTACCTGGCATGGCTAGGAATAAAAGGGCTGCTTAGTAAAACCAGTCCAAATCAAATTCTTCCTGAAGTAAATGCTCAGGCAGCCGCTCGCGATGGTTTTATGATCGTGTTTTTAAACCCTAAAATTGCCGTATTCTTTATCGCTCTATTCAGCCAGGTTGTTGGTACTGACACCACCATGGCAGGTAAAATTATCTATGCCTCAACGGCTATGATCATTGATGGCCTATGGTATGTCATTGTTGCCTGGTTATTTTCGAACCCTCGTTGGTTAGCGCTGCTACAGGCCAGGGTGGTCTGGTTAGACCGCCTGTTTGGTGCTGTACTCGTAGGGCTTGCGAGCAAACTTGCGATTGATCTGGTTTAGATTCTCGACGAACATGAAGGAACTAATACCGTTTACGATAAGCTCTTCTTTGGCAATAATTTAACACCCGTAACTCCTCCGGGGGCAGCGCTACATTCCAAAATGGTCGGGTGGTGATCCTGAAATTATGGTTTCAATATTTCGAGAAGGTTTTAAAAAATACCACGAGGGAGTATTCTAAAGTGCAATCTTAAGGAAACATATCAATGAAACACCACAACTTAGGACACAGCAATATAGATATCTCTGTCATTGGGTTAGGCTGTATGGGGATGTCGGAATTTTATGGTTCAGCCCATGAAGTGGAGTCAATTGCTACCCTCCATCGAGCCATCGAACTGGGGGTTAATTTTTTTGATACGGCTGATATGTATGGCCCCTGGACAAATGAGATGTTAGTCGGCAAGGCAATTGCTGATCGACGCGACAAGATCATTGTAGCCACAAAATTTGGTGTTATGCGGAATGAAAAACGTGAGTATTTAGGCATTAATGGTCAACCCGATTATGTGCGCTCGGCCTGTGATGCTTCCCTCAAACGATTGGGAGTGGATTGTATCGACCTGTACTATCAACACCGTGTTGACCCAAATGTTCCAACGGAGGAGACCGTCGGCGCTATGGCTGAACTGGTAAAAGCGGGCAAAATACGCTACCTGGGCCTGTGTGAAGCAGAGCCAGATATTATCCGAAGGGCACACGCGGTCCATCCGATTAGCGCACTACAAACCGAATATTCATTATGGAGTCGAGAGCCGGAACAGGAAATTTTAGCCACGACTCGCGAGTTAGGGATCAGTTTTGTCTCTTATAGTCCGCTCGGACGAGGTTTTTTAACCGGTCAAATTAAGCGATTTGAAGATCTGGCTGAGAATGACTTTCGACGAACCAATCCACGCTTTCAAGGCGAAAATTTTACCAGGAACCTGGTTCTGGTTGAAAGAATTACCGAGATTGCTGAAGACAAAAATGTTACTCCAGCCCAGTTGGCCCTGGCCTGGGTTTTGGCACAGGGAGAGGATATTGTCGCGATACCGGGCACAAAACGACGCACCTATCTGGAGCAAAATCTGGAGGCGCTTGATGTGACCTTGAGCGAGGAAGATTTAGCTCGTATCAATGATGCGTTTCCGATGGACGCGGTAGTAGGAACGCGGTATTAGTCCTCATCAACATTCGCAAAATGCAGGGATGCAGGTAAGGGACGTGATTTTGGGATAGAGAATGATCAGGAATCTTTATGAATCAATCCCGGAAGAAATAAGCGATGAAATATTTGATCTCATCATCGAGAATGATATGGTCAAAATTGAAAGAATAATATCAAAAGGTCACACTTCTCCAGAATCAGGATGGTACGATCAGGAGTGCAATGAGTGGGTCATCGTATTAAAAGGTGAAGCCAGGATACTCATTGAAAATGAAGATGAAAAATACCTGATGGCAGGGAGCTACATAAATATTCCGGCCCATCAGAAGCACAAGGTAACATGGACTAAAGAAAATACTGAAACAATTTGGCTGGCTATTCACTATTAATCGCAACTACAACACAACATGGTAAATCAAGTTCAGCACACTACCAGTGCCTGCACGCCGTTACATCGGCTAGTACTTTTTGTAGCTTTCATCTATGATTACGTCCCAGATAATGTACAGGGGGCTTTCACCCCACAAAATCATGCCCATGCCGGGCATATATAAGCGCATGCAGTCGGACGCGGCTAAGCCGCGCCACTGGTGCTGGACGTTATATACACCACTAGATTCGAGTTCTGTTTTTGTAATGGTGATAGCAAAAACAGCATTATATTTTTTCACCACAAAATGAAGAGAACGCTATGAGTAAAGGTACAGTTAAGTGGTTTAATGCAGATAAAGGTTTCGGATTCATCACACCAGAAGACGGAGGTAAAGATCTATTCGTTCATCATTCAGAGATTCAATCGGGCGGTCAGTACGCGACGTTGAATGATGGTCAGGCCGTCGAGTTCGAAGTGGGTCAGGGTCAGAAAGGTCCATGTGCAAATAAAGTTGTTGCTGTTTAGGCTACAACACATAACCAGTAAAGCAACCGGACGGCTTTGCCGCCGGTTCTCCTGGTGTTATATGTAAAGACAACAAGTGACTAAGTGGGGGAAGGTTTTTTTGACTTCAGGCGTTGTCGCGCTAGTAGTTGTAACCCTGCTATTCTGGTTCTACAGGACTCAAACCACCTGGCTAGAATCCAAACCTTACCAGAGATCGTCCAATGATCCTGCAAGAACACTCGTCGTAGTCTATTCACGCACAGGTAATACTCTTGGCGTTGCCAAGGAAGTAGCCAATTACTTCGATGCTGATTTGGTACAAATAGAAGCTCCACAGTATTCAAGAGATTTGAAAGGCCAGCAGCTGGCATCTAAACACGCAGATGAAGAAGTAACAACCACCCCCATAAAACACGAGCCGGTAGATTTAGACCAATATCATCTAGTATTTTTATGCTCCCCCACCTGGTGGTTCAGACCAGCGCCTCCTCTATGGTCATTCGTCGAAAACCACGATTTTAGTAATAAACGAGTGTTTCTAATCATGACCGGTAACAGTCGCATGAAAGAGGAACGTACTGGAAAATTTGGAGTACTTGTTGAAGAGAAAAATGGTGATTTCCTGGGTATGCTCTTCATCCGAAGGGGAAGGGTATTCTGGCAGAAGACGCCTGATCAGGTTAATAAGGATGTTTTCGTGGAACTCAGGGAACGTGAAGCGATGTGGCAAATGAGTGGCAGGTAATTATTGTTACAAAACAGCAATTGGGCTGCAAAACTACCTCACTTCCGCAAAATCCGATTAACTACCGGTAAACCGCGCAGTTTTTTCATAATTCGTGCCAGGTGTATGCGATCATTAACAGTAATAACAAATTCCATCGTCGATATGCGTCCATCCTTTTCGGTGAGATTGACATGTTCTATGTTTGAATACATGTCGGCGATGGTTGCGGACAAGGTCGCTAGTACACCTCGCTGGTTTGCAACCTGGACGCGAATAAATGCCAGAAATTCTCCTTCTACATGATCCGACCATTGCACAGATAGTTTACGATTCTGGCTGGAAGTTTCAGTCATATTCCTGCAGTTTTGCTGATGCACGACTATGCCTTTACCCGACGACATGAAACCGACTATGGCATCTCCGGGAACCGGTCGACAACACTTCGCGAAAGATACCACCATGCCTTCAGTCCCCTTGATCGCAAATGGTTTACCGGTATCGTCGAATACGGTCTGGTCACTTTCGATTTCATACATGGCTTTCGCCACCAGGCTTGAATTGCGATTTCCCAGACCAATTTCCGCGAGTAGGTCTTCAGGGCAGGTTAAATGATATTGCTCCAGTACACGCTCGAATCGATCATTGGTGATTGCTGTTTCGCTACCCACGACCTGATTAATCGATTGTTGTAGTAAGCGCTGACCGAGTGAAATTGCTTCGACAGTTTGAAGTGACTTGAGAAAATGGCGAATATTGGTTCGTGCCCTGGCGGTGATAACAAAATCGAGCCAGCTTGGATGCGGCCGCGATGCATCTGAGCAAACGATTTCGATGGTTTGCCCATTGTATAAACGGCTACTCAATGGTGACATGCGGTTATCGATTCGCGCTGCGACACAGGTATTGCCAACATCGGTATGCACCGCGTAGGCAAAGTCAACAACAGTTGAATCCCGTGGTAATTTCTTGATGTCGCCGCCTGGCGTGAAGACGTAAATTTCATCAGGAAACAAATCAACTTTGACACTTTCCAGAAATTCCAGCGAGCTACCTGATTTCTGTTGCATCTCAAGCAGGTTCTTCAACCATTCGAGCGCTCGTGACTGCGCAGTACTGGTACCGTTTTCACCTTCCTTGTATAGCCAGTGCGCAGCGATGCCGGATTCCGCAAACTGATCCATGTCTTCGGTTCGAATCTGCACTTCGATAGCAACACCATGCGGACCGAAAAGACTACTGTGTAGCGACTGATATCCATTCGTTTTGGGAATAGCCAGGTAGTCCTTAAATTTACCTGGCAGGGGTTTATAAAGATTATGCATGACTCCTAGAACGCGATAGCAATCATCTACCGAGTCGGTCATTATGCGCACACCGAAGACGTCTGTAAGCTCTTTGAAGCTGAGCTTCTTCTCTTTCATCTTGCGGTAAATACTATGAATATTTTTCTGCCGGTACTTTACCATCGCATTTATACCGGCATGCTCCAGGCGCTCTCGTATCGCCGCTTCGATGGTATTGAAAATTTCCTTGCGGTAGCCGACCACTTCCTTACAGGCACTGTCCAACGCACGATAACGCATCGGATATGCCGCGCTAATGGAAAGATCAAGCAATTCATGCCGCATTTTGAAAATGCCCAGACGATTTGCTATCGGCGCATAAATATCCATAGTCTCGCGAGCGATGCGGCGGCGCTTATCGGGCCCCATTACTTCGAGCGTACGCATATTATGTAAGCGGTCGGCTAGCTTGATGATGATGACCCGAATGTCTTTCACCATAGCCAGCATCATTTTTCTGAAGTTTTCCGCCTGCGCCTCTGCCTTACTGCGAAAATCTATTTTTGTGAGCTTACTGACGCCATCCACCAGTTCGGCTACTTCTTCGCCAAACTCCTGGGCCAGCTCCTCCTTTAAAGTCGCAGTATCCTCGATAACATCATGCAGGATTGCCGCAACGATACTACTGCAGTCCATACGCATTTGGCTGAGTATGCGCGCAACAGCAACAGGGTGACTGATATAGGGCTCCCCGGAAACTCGGCTCTGACCTTCGTGCGCAGTTGCACCGACCATATAGGCCCGGTAGACCATCTCAATCTGGTCGGGTTCAAGATATTCGAAAAGTTCTTCACAGAGATCATCGATCCCGGTCTGCTTATCGCTGACCGGATTATGATCCGATACTACCTTAAATAAATTGGCGTTTTCCGCCTTCGACATATTAACGCTGCACTCATGCTGTTTAACTAACACGGCAGGTTATATCACATCTGGAGAAAACTCGTTATGGAATGTGAAACGATCCTCGACAATTGGAGTGTATCGTTAATATTATCAAGATTGCCGAACTACGGCTCCATCTGCTCGGCGTTGAGGCTGGCCTGCGCGATCTGGCGAATCAAATCATCATCGGTGGCGATTCTTTCGATTTCGCGCTGAGCTTCCATTTCATCCATTCCTGAGGTAGAAATCAGACCTTCGGCGATTTCGCGTAATGCTATTACCGTTGGTTTATCATTTTCAGCAGCAACCAGGGGGTCGGCACCCTGTGCAATCTGCCTGGCGCGTCGCGACGCCAGTAACACCAGATCGAATCGATTATCGATGTGTTCAAGACAATCTTCAACAGTAATTCGTGCCATATTCCCAGCTCCAGAGCGGACAGTTCAAAAAAGGGGCGCTATGATATCCAAAAGCTCACTAAATCTAAACTATTTCTTCAGGAATCGACTCAATTAAAGCATTATTCCTGACTTTTTGGCGTGCAAGCGTCATTCCCTGACTATGAATAATGCATTCCAGGTCATATAAAGCCTGTTCAAAGTCTTCATTAATGACCAGAAACTCAGCGTCGTGATAATGCGACATTTCACGATCTGCGGCTAGCATTCGCCTTTCTATGGTGCTGCGGTCATCGGTAGCACGGTCGATTAGTCGTTGCTGCAGAGCGGCTCTTGACGGTGGCAGAATAAATATACCAATAGTCTCCGGCATGGCCTGTTTTACCTGCCTTGCACCCTGCCAGTCAATTTCCAGAATAACGTGACGACCACTTTCGAGCAATTTTTCAACCGATGCGCGAGCAGTACCGTAATAATTGTCGAATACTTTTGCATGCTCGATAAACTCATCCTGTTCGACCATCGCTTCAAACTGCTCGATATTAACAAAATGATAATCCACCCCATCGACTTCACCGGGCCGTTTAAGTCGTGTCGAATGCGATACACTGACCACAATTGAACTCGATTTTTTTGCCAACAGGGCTTTAATTAAACTGGTTTTGCCCGCACCCGAAGGAGCTGAAATGGTAAACAGGCAGGCAGAATTCATACGATGTCCTGGGCAATTAAGTGAAAGTAGATCGGCTGCATATTGTAATGACAGTTGAAGCATAGCCCAATACACTTGAACAAATTAATTTTTATTATTTGATCATGCTCAATCCGACTTATGTCCAGCGCTTCGACGCACTCTCGCGAGTTTTCGGCGCAGAAGCTTTGGCACATTTATACCAGGCCCGTTTTTGCATCGTCGGTATCGGCGGGGTTGGCAGCTGGGCCGCTGAGGCGGCGGTTCGTTCCGGTATAGGCCAGATCTGTCTTATCGATCACGATGATATCGACATCAGCAATACCAATCGACAGTTACACACGCTCGACAATACCGTCGGATTTTCTAAAGTCGAAGTGCTGTGTGAGCGTATTTTGCAGATTAATCCACAATGTGAATGCCATGCCGTTGACGACCTGGTGACTCGAGGCAACCTGCAGAAATTCGAATTTGAACAATATGACTATGTCATTGATGCCATCGACAATGCCACACATAAGCTATCACTGATTCACCACTGTCGACGTAATAAGATCCCGCTTGTCAGTACCGGAGGAGCAGGAGGTCAAACCGATCCGACAAGAATAGAA
>JAAEOZ010000340.1 GCA_024222685.1 Gammaproteobacteria bacterium
ATCACAATTCCCTGCCGGTAAGCTGCCTGCAGTCAGGCCTTTGCTAATCGTTAAGGCCTTTGCCTTATCTTTGGCACACCAGACCTGTTTTAGCGTCGCATAGGCAGAACCTTTCTTGCCATCATCAGATAACGGCAGGTAATGAACAGAAATACCCGCCTTCTGCAAATCAGGAACTTCTACAAATAATTTCCTGCTCGAAACGCTTGATATATCTGTAAATACATTGATCACCGCCTTCTCTGGCCCGATTGCCGGGAATATTGCCTTGTCTTCGACAGGAATCTGATTTAACAGAGCCTTTGCTGTTCTTTTTCTACTAATGCTCGTCAAATTCAGGCCTGACTCCAGATCTAACATGCTGCCTACAATCACATATCGCCCATCTCGACTTAAATAGCCATAATTTGGGCCAAATTTCGCCACATACATACCTTCAGCCGGGGTAGCAACCGCTACAGAAACATTCGTACTACCTAACCGTTTCTTTAGCAGATCCGTCAAATCGGATTTATCCGGAATCCCGCTTGCTTCCGGGGACTTGATAACAGGTGCCTCTATGTTTTCTCTGGCGTTTTTGGTTAAGTTCTGCTCCAGTTCCAGATCAAGTAAATCACCCATGAAAAGATATCGCCCATCACCACTTAGATAGGCATACTTCTTGCCGAACTGAGTTTGGTAGAGTCCGTCAACCGGTGTTTTAAGCGGGTCTGCTACAGCGTTACCTCCAAGTCTCTGTATAAGTAACCTGGTCATATCATGATTACTTCCAGATTCTTCTTTTTTCTGATCGACTATCGAATCGACCGATGGGACATCACCGGGCTGGTTTCGCTCCGACCACTTCAGATAAATATCATCCGGCCATTTTGACTGGAAATATGCGATTACCGAATCGATTTCCTGATCGGAAAGTTGATCGCTAAAACCCGGCATAACGCCACCAAGTTTTATACCACCATCCTGAATAGTGCTTTTCAATAATTCCCTGGAATGATGCCACGTGTGCGCACTTCCGTTTAGCGGTGGTGGAGGGTAGTTGCCATTGGCATCGGTTTTCTTCCAGTCAGCGGTGCCTTCGGCATTCTGTCCATGGCAGGAGGCACAGTTTTGTTTAAACAATAGCTCTCCACTTGCTACCTGTTTTGATGAATACCAGCGTTCTGAAGCGACTGCGACAGGCTGACCTGCAACCAGAATCAGCACACAAAAACCATAAAACTTTCTAATCATCTAAAAATACCTCTAGAGAACCTCTGATTGATTCGAACCTGCCTACCCAGCACATAAGTAAAGCATGGCAATCTTTTAGAGAAAATTCAATTAGTTATAGATTGCCACGTCGCTGCGTTCCTCACAATGATGAACCTGAAAAATACTCGATTTATTTTTATTGATTTACCCGATTGTTTTCTATAGTCGCCAGGCATGCGCATTCGGGGGACGATAGAGAGTTGTGGTAGACGAGGAATGGTGCCTATATCTGGCTACCTAAAAAAGCTCGACCTCTCCAGTATCGACACTGTCCTGTTGTACAGCCTTATTACCAGCCATTTCATTAAATACCACGGCATGATTACTCACTACCACCTGTAAACGATCGACTCGCTCTGGAATGAGCGACAAATCGGCTGTTTCCACATTCAGCTTAACCAGTTCCGAGAAATAAGTCTCGAGACTATTAATACGTCGAGTGACATGCTCCATTAACTGCATGGTGATATCTTCAAATTGCAACGAAATCACCCCAGCAATTATGTGTTCTTGCATTTCCTCGGAAATACTGGAGATAGTTTCAGATTGTTTAACGACTCCCGTATTAAGCTCTTTCATCTGGTTCCACATACCACGCAATTTGTCCTGTGAGCTGTCGGCAAGCGTCATGTCTGTTGAGGAAATTTCATTAATTGTCTCCGACAACGAAACTATCGAATTCTGCGTACTGGTAACGTGGTTGCGGATTTCGTCACTGAACTGAGCGGTACGTTGAGACAGACTACGGACCTCGTCGGCTACTACCGCAAATCCGCGACCAGCTTCACCGGCCCGCGCGGCTTCAATAGCTGCATTGAGTGCGAGCAGGTTGGTTTGCGAGGTAATCTGATTAATGTCGTTGAGCAGGCTGACGACATCTTCAACCTGTCGATTCATGGCATCGAAGGATTTACCGACGTGGCTACTGCTACTGACCATTTGCTGTAACAGGAGGACAAAATTATCGACAATTTCATCAGTGTCGCTGGCAAATCGGTTAATGCCGTTGGTCTGGAGTTCGTGTTCATCACTCTTAACCGCAATGGCAAGAGAATCTATCAGCTCCCTTAACAACTGGATCTGGCCACTCGACTGGTTGTTCATACCAGTAAAGCTCTCCGACAACCTGGAAGTGGCACTGTTAATGACATCGCGTATCTGGTCCATATCACGATGCATGACCTTAAGCTGTCCAGATACCTGTTCGAGAGCAGTGTCCATGAGCTGAGAATAATTGACAAACTGCTGGATGTTAACCGGATCTGAAATATCGTCTGTCACTTTTGATTGAGTTTGATCACCCTTTTTATGAAGCTGCAGACCGACAGTAATAATAGATATCAGGGCAGTCGCAATGGTAAGTAGATATGATTGATCAAGCAGTAAAAATACCACCAGCAAGACTTGCAGTCCTATAGTGGCTAATAGCAGCCGATTATTCCTGATATCCACAAATAGTCCCCGTCAAACGCTACCATCCCATAAGAGCAACTCGGATACCAGCAATCAATAATCTCTTTATAGTTGAGTTTTCGGTAGATTTGACAATAAATTTAATCAATTCGATGTTTCAGCTTTCAACAGGGATCAGTTAAAATGCGCCGATTCCATTCAGGACCAGTTGCCAAACTCATGTCAGATTCTACTAGCGTCAAACACGACGCCTCCAACTTTATTCGCGATATGATTGCTGCCGATATTAAAAGCGGCAAAACCCGGCAGGTTATCACCCGGTTTCCACCGGAACCGAACGGTTATCTACACATTGGACACGCCAAGTCGATCTGCCTGAATTTCGGTGTTGCCCGCAACTTTAATGGCTATTGTAATCTGCGATTTGATGACACCAATCCCGAAAAAGAAAGCGTCGAATACGTTAATTCGATTCGTCGTGATGTCGAGTGGTTAGGATTTAAGTGGCATAGCAACCCGTTTGCCTCAGATTATTTTAATCAGCTCTATGAGTACGCTTTAATCCTGATTAAACAGGGTGATGCCTATGTGGATAGCCAGAGCGCCGAGGACATTCGCGCTAACCGTGGCACACTGAAACAACCCGGCATCGAAGGTCCCTGGCGTGATCGAAGCATCGACGAAAACCTGGAACTGTTCGAAGACATGAAAGCAGGCAAATATGCCGATGGAGAACATGTATTGCGCGCCAAAATTGATATGAAATCGGGCAATATCAATATGCGTGATCCCATTATCTATCGCATCCGTCATGTCAGCCACCACAACACTGGTGACAAATGGTGCATCTATCCGCTTTATGATTTTACTCACGGCCTGTCAGATGCGATAGAAGGCGTAACGCATTCGCTGTGTACACTCGAATTTGAGGACCACCGTCCACTTTACGACTGGATCCTGGACAGGTTGAAAAACGACATTCCTGCACGACCCGAGCAAACCGAATTTGCGCGTTTACAGCTGGAATATTCGTTGACCAGTAAACGTAAGCTCAATCAACTCGTGGTTGATGGTCATGTCAATGGCTGGGATGACCCGCGTATGCTCACCATATCAGGAATGCGACGACGTGGGTTTACAGCGGAATCGATTGTTACCTTCTGCGGTATGATCGGTATTACCAAGAAGGACAGTCATATCGAAATGGGCGTACTCGAAAATGCGCTACGTGATGATCTTAACCGACGTGCCGAACGCCGTATGGCCGTCATCAATCCTTTAAAAGTCATCATAGAGAATTATCCGGAACAGCAGACCGAGATGGTCACCGGTGTTAATCACCCGCAAAACCCGGATTACGGCAGCAGGGAAATTCCATTCTCACGCGAAATCTATATCGAGCAGGATGATTTTATGGAGGATGCGCCGAAGAAATTCTTCCGCTTAAGCGTTGGACGCGAAGTCCGTTTACGATTTGCCTACTACATTACCTGTAAGGAAGTCGTTAAAAACGATGATGGTAGTATCAACAGTCTGATTTGCAGCTACGACCCTGAAAGCCGGGGAGGCAAATCCGCCGATGGGCGCAAGGTTAAAGGTACCATCCATTGGGTTAGCGCCCACCATGCAGTCAACGCCAGGGTAAACCTGTACGACCGCCTGTTCAATACCACCAACCCCGGTGCCGAAGAAAATTCTGTTTCAACCCTGAACCCTGACTCTAATATCGTCGCGGACGACGCCAAACTTGAGCCCGCAATTCAACTCACGGATAATAAACTGGCCTATCAATTCGAACGACTTGGTTATTTTATCAGTGACAGCGAATCGACTGATGATCGTCCCATATTCAACCGCACTATGACCTTGCGAGATAGCTGGGCCAGAATTGGCAAGTCCTGAATCTTGTAAACGAGTTAAAAAATTGGCTTTTCCCGTAGTAATTAGAGCACTCTCGATATTACCTCTGCGCATTCAATATCGAGTTGCCGATTTTGTCAGCCTGATTATGTCAATCATTCCGAATCGTACCTGCAGACTCATCAATCAAAATATCCAGATGTGTTTTCCCGATCAGAGTAAAGAGGCACAGCTTAATCTACGCAGTAAGACCATCAAACATACAGTCTATTCTGCCTTCGAAGTTGCCGCCCTGTGGTGTTGGCCAGCTGAAAAAATTCTGGCCAGAGTTACCCAGGAGAATGTATGCGATACCTTTACACAAAGCGAAAAAGGTCGACTCGTTATCGTGCCCCACCTCGGCAGCTGGGAGCTACTAATCCTCTGGTTAGCTCAACAGGGCGAATTCATGTGTCTGTACAAACCTCAACCAGGGCGCTCCGTTGATCAGTTTATACTTGAGGCACGGAGTAGAAATGGTGCAGCAATGTTACCAATCGACACTGCCGGTTTGCGTCAACTGAGTCGAGGCCTGAAACAGGGAGGAACAGCGATGATACTACCCGATCAACGCCCGAAGAAAAATAAGGCCCGCCATATGTCCAGCTTCTTTGGTCATCAGGCACCAACCACACCGTTAATTCATAACCTTTGTAAACGAATTGATTGTGACGTTTTCATCGCGTCGATATTTCGTCAAAACACTCTCAACAGCTTCGAGTTAGTCATTGAAGCACTAGATCATAAAATCCTGGTCTCTGATATGCAGGCAAGCCTGGACTATATGAACAGGCAGATCGAGACTTTCATCAGGAAACAACCTGAACAATATCAATGGGGCTATAGTCGGTTTATGCGCTCGGAGTACCGTTCGGTTAACTGGTAAATGTTTACAATTTGTAACTTTTTCTATCATGGACAGACAGGTATGATTAGCGTCTTTTACCCCCCCGAAGCTGGACTCAAATATGGCATCGTCTCTGATCGCACTTTATAACAACATAGTTTTACGCAAACCAGTGCTAACGCTGCTGATCACTGCGCTGGCGATGACATTTTTTGTTTCGCATGTTACCGAATTTGAACTCGATGCCTCAGCCGACTCCCTGATTCTGGAGAACGATGCCGCTTTAAATTATTATCGTGAGGTACGTGAACGCTATGGCTCTGACGATTTTCTGATTGTTACTTACAGCCCGAATAATCCTCTGTTCGCTAATGAAACGCTGGAAGACATTTACCAGCTACGCGAGCAACTCAATGCTATAGAACACGTTGATTCCGTGATCAGTTTACTCGACGTCCCCCTGGTTAGCAGCCCACCAATGACTCTTGCGGAGATGTCCAAACAGACCCGAACGCTGGAAAGCGAGGATGTGGATATCGTTCTGGCTGAGAAAGAAATGACCAGCAGTCCACTATATCAGAATCTACTGGTCAGCAGCGACGCCGCCACGACAGCCCTGCAGGTAAATCTCAGGCAGAACCATGAACTGGCAAAGCTAAAGAATGACCGCGAGGCGCTGTTTCAACAAAAGCCCTTATCTACAGAAAATCGTACTCATATCAATGATTTAAGCGAGGATATAAAACAACTCACATTACTGCAGAATGAAAAACAGGACTACACTATCGCTCAGGTTCGCGAGGTAATGGACAAACACAGGGCAG
>JAAEOZ010000341.1 GCA_024222685.1 Gammaproteobacteria bacterium
GCCGGGCATACCAGATGAACGGAAGACATACTTATTCCTGTTAATCATACATTTTTAAGATATATGGGGTAATATTGCCCGCAATCAAGTTAGAGAACATGACATGAACTACTGGTTATTTAAATCGGAACCCGATGTGTTTGGCATTGATCATCTGGCAGACCGACCAAATCAAACGGAACCCTGGGACGGTGTGCGTAATTATCAGGCGCGAAACTTCTTACGTGACGACATTAGAACGGGCGATTTGGTGCTGTTTTACCATTCCAGCTGCAAGCAGGTGGGGATCGCCGGGGTTGCCGAAGTGGTAAGGGATGGGTACCCGGATGCGTTACAATTTAATCCGGAATCAAAGTACTTCGACCCGAAATCGAATCCAGATGCACCACGCTGGTTTAGTGTTGACGTGAAGTTTCGTAAAAAATTCAAACAGGTTCTGAGTTTACAGGCAATTAAATCGAACCCGGACATTACCGAGTTAGGCATTGTAAAAAAAGGCCAC
>JAAEOZ010000342.1 GCA_024222685.1 Gammaproteobacteria bacterium
GGCCGTATCGGCCTAACCCTGTTCCACTCGCCGAATGGCGGCATTATGTGTGAAATGTCGATTACCCGGCTGGCCGAGGATCGTTTTTATCTGGTTTCAGCGATCGGCTCCGAACATAAGGATTATCACTGGATGACCTCCAACGCAGACGGATTCGATGTCACTATCGAAAATGTTTCTGAAGATATGAGCTCGATGTTGATTACCGGGCCGAAGTCACGAGATATTCTCCAGTTAATGACCGAGCAGGATTTATCCAACGAAGCCTTGCGCTGGTTATGCGCCAAAGAGGTCAAACTCGATAGCGCCAATGTGCTGGTAATCCGTGTCTCCTACGCCGGCGAACTCGGCTATGAATTACACATGCCGTCGTACCAGTTATTATCGATTTACGATTCAATGTGCGAGCGTGGTGCGGAATCTGGTTTGCGTGATTTTGGTGGCTACGCATTTAACTCGATGCGTATGGAGAAAATGTACCGTGCCTACGGAAATGAGTTCACCGAAGAAATTAGTGGCCTCGAGGCGGGTATGGGACGTTTTATCGATACTGGTCGTGATTTTATTGGCTGCGAAAATATCAAACAGCGCCAACAGGGCGAATACGCCATCGAACTCGCTTACCTGGTATTCGACGATGACATTCCCTGCGAGTGCTATGGTAATGAATCGGTTTACCACAACGGCGATCATATCGGTTTAACTACTGGAGGCGCTTTTGGTCATCGTATTGGTAAAAGCCTGGCATTCGCTTACCTGAAACCATCTGTCATCGGCCAGAACCTGGCCGTGACTATCGATACATCGGTAGGCACACGCTCCGCGCATATAGAAATGGATGCTGCTTACGACCCTGAAAACAATTTATTGAGAGGTTGAGAAATAATGCCTGTCATCGAACTGCCTGAACGAGCAGATGTTGTCATTATAGGTGGTGGTATTGAAGGCTGTTCAATCGCATATCATCTGGCCAAACGCGGTGTCACCAATGTGGTTGTTCTTGAACGAAAGCAGTTAACCTGTGGCACGACCTGGCATGCCGCTGGGCTGGTCAGCCAGTTATGGCCTACGCCCACACTAACTGCCTTAGCCAAATACAGTCATGAACTCTATGCCTCGCTCGAGCAGGAAACTGGACAGGCCACCGGCTACCGAAAAATAGGCAGTATCTCCCTGGCGAGAACCGGCGAAAGGCTGGAAGAGCTGAAACGGACTTCGTCCATCGCGGCAGTTTTCGGTGTGGAGTCAGAATTTATCGACAACGCCCGTCTCGAAGCACTTTATCCGGGCATCAACACCGAAGGCGTAATAGGTGCCATGTACATCGAAAATGATGGCCAGACTAATCCGATAGATACCACTATGGCGCTTGCCAAAGGTGCACGTAATCGTGGCGTTACTATTATTGAAGAGTGTAAAGTTACCGAAATTGTCGGTGAGGACGGTGTTGCAGTCGGCGTTAAAACGGCATTGGGTGAAATCAAGGCCGACAAGATTGTATTGGCCGCGGGATTATGGTCCCGGGACCTGGCCGCACCGCTGGGTGTCGATTTACCGCTTTATGCCTGTGAGCACTTTTACGTGGTGACCGATGAAATGCCTGATTTAACCAATCGTCCTGTATTGAGAGACTTCGACAAAGGCATTTATTTCAAGGAAGACGTTGGCAAGATGCTGGTTGGCTGGTTTGAAATGGATGCCATTGGCTGCCCAATGAGCAAAATTGCCAATGATTTCTGCTTCGATCAATTCGAAGTCGATATGGATCACATTGAACCTTATCTAATGGGCGGTATGGAAACCTTCCCCGAATTCGGCGAAGCAGGTATCCGTACTTTCTTTAACGGTCCGGAAAGTTTCACCAATGATAACCTTCACCTGATGGGCCCTACCCCGGAGATCGATAATTTTTATGTCGCCTGCGGCTTAAATTCGAAGGGCATTGGCGCCGGTGGCGGTCTCGGCAAAATCATGGCGGACTGGATGATCGATGGATATCCTTCCGGCGATATCTGGGAATGTGATGTACGACGATCACATCCTGTACAGAGAACACAGTCTTATGTAGAAGCAAGAATACCCGAAGCGCTAGGCCATGCCTATGATATGCACTGGCCGTTTTACCAGTACCATACCGCGCGTGATTTGATGCTATCGCCACTGCATCAGACCCTGAAAGATCAGGGCGCCTGTTTTGGCGAAGTCGGTGGTTATGAGCGTGCCAACTGGTTTGCCCGGGGTGACGCTGAGGCGAAGTATATTTACAGCTACAGGAAACAAAACTGGTTTCAGTTTTACGCAGAAGAACATCTTGCTGTTCGAGAGTCACTCGGCCTGTTCGATATGTCTTCATTTGCAAAATTTGAAGTCAGCGGGCCCGACGCCGAGTCGGCGCTTCAGTATATTTCCGCAGCCAATATGAAGGTAGATACCGGTAAGGTTGTATATACCCAATGGCTGGATGACCGCGGCGGCATCAATGCCGATCTCTCCATTGTTAAGATAGAAGACGATCGATTCTGGGTAGTCACCAGTATCGGCTCATTTAACCGCGACTGGTGGCACTTGAAAAAACATCTACGCGGTGATGTAACACTAACCGATATCAGCCAGCAATATGCCTGTTTATCCTTACAGGGACCAAATGCCAGAAATACACTGGCAAAGATAGTTGATACAGATATGTCGGCACATGGATTCGCCTTTGGTCTGGGCCGTTTCGTGAGCCTGGCTGGTATCAAGGTCTGGATGCAACGCTTATCTTATGCTGGTGAACTGGGCTGGGAGATTTTTATTCCTGCGGACCAGGCCGTGGCGGTATTCGGCACTATACAACAGGCAGGTGTTGAATTTGAAATTCGAAATGCCGGTTTACATGCACTAAACAGTTTACGGCTGGAAAAAGGATTCCGCCATTGGGGAC
Organism: Gammaproteobacteria bacterium; assembly: GCA_024222685.1. Lineage (GTDB taxonomy): Bacteria > Pseudomonadota > Gammaproteobacteria. Next base: position 2,924 of record JAAEOZ010000342.1, read on the forward strand.
ATGATATCGGTGCAGAAGATAACATGATTGAGGCCGGACTCGGTTTTGTGGCAAAAACTGAAGTCGGGGATTTCATCGGACGCGAGGCATTTATACAGCAAAAAGAGAGTGGCTTGCCGGACAGGAGACTGGTTCAGTTTTTACTTGATGACCCGGAACCCCTGCTTTACCACAACGAGCCAATTATAATGGATGGCGAAGCCGTTGGATATTTGACCTCTGGTATGTATGCGCATAGCCTGGGCAGCGCTATAGGTATGGGTTATATCAACAGGCCTGATTTAACTGCAGAAAAAATTAGTGATGCTCATATTGAGATTGAAATTGCCAGAGAGAGGTTCTCTACGAGGGCATCTTTTCAGGCTTTCTACGATCCCAAAGGCGAGCGCATGAAAATGTAAAATGCAGATACCGAAAACAATCATGAAATCAGTTAATGGCGTATTAACCCATTTTTCAAACCCACTAGCGGATCAACAGAAACTTTATGCTGACGAACTAAAAGCTATCACCAGCCTGGAAAAATCACGTATCGCGGTCGAAGAAATTAATAA
>JAAEOZ010000343.1 GCA_024222685.1 Gammaproteobacteria bacterium
ACAGCCAGTAGTATTGGTTATGATCGGACACTACTCACGGCAGGCTTGCTCGGGAGATTTTGACCATGAATCAAGTTAAAACTTTAGGTAAACACTACGTATTGATGTTAGTCATTGTATTAATCACTGCCTGTGGTGGCGATGGTAACGAATACCAGGGATCAGCCCCGGGAGTTACCCTGAACACACCAAATAAATTTATGACGTTTTCAAATCCGCAGTTCGACCAAACCGAATATGCCACTGCGTACTACAAAGCAATTGACCCCTCAAGTGCACGCGACACACTGCAAAAATTTATCACCCTAAATGAATTTGACACATCGGGCCCCGATGCCCATGTCACTTTTCGCGACACCAAAGATCTAGGGTATGGCCGCAATATCTACATGCGTAGTTACCCAAATCCAAGTGCTTGCGGCGGTCAAATGCTCGCAATTTATGCACACAATTTTGTCGTCAAGTTTGGCGGTGGTCTGGCTTATGGACCGGTTAATCTTGATGCTGTGGTGAATAATGACCAACAGCATCATTTCGGAACGAATGCTATAGAGTTTGGCTACGGCAATGCCAATGTTGGAGATACCTGTTCTGCCGAACCGCTATTAAAATTTTTTACTTACCGTGCGGATTACACAACTCCTGGTGCACCTCATCCCCGTCTTTTACGCGTCAATCTGGATGGTCGGGGCGAAAAAGCTGCACCACAACCCTGCGTGAACTGCCACGGTGGCACATTACAGCCGCTGGATAGACATGGTCGGATGGTCACTATTCACGCAAACAATGCCAATGATCCCGGTGTCCTCAGTGATGTCGGTAGCACCAAGGCAAGATTGAACGCCTTGGAGGTAGATACCTTCGAGTTTTCTGATAAAGCCGGGTTCCGACGTGTGGATTTAGAAGAAGATTTCAGGAAAATCAATAACGCGATTTTTTGCAGTTATCCTGGAAGTGCCCCACCAACGACACCTGCATCGGTCTGTGCTGGATATGGTGGGGGTATCGATTCAAGCAACAGAGGAGAATGGAGTGGCGATTTGTCGCGCGATATGATCCTGGGATGGTACAGCAATACTTTGGAGACTGCCGGTTCCAGCTTTGATGGAAGTTATGTCCCGCCTGGCTGGAGACCGTCTGTGGGTGGCCCCCCAGTCGGCGCCGATACGTTATTTACCAGGGTAGTTGCTCCCAACTGTACTACCCCCTGTCACGGCAAACGTGGAACCGGCCTCGGCAGTGATAGCGACCCGACTGCACAAGGCAAGGATCTCAACTTCAGTACCTGGGACAAGTTTATCTCCTATGCGGATGAAATAGAACGCCGAGTGTACGACGAGGGCAACATGCCCTTTGGATTACCAAATTACCTTGGTTTTTGGGCAGACCCGGCAAAACCCGAGTTGCTAGCCAGTTTTATCGCTGTTCATGTTACCGACCCAACGAGTTTTAATGACCGGAGAATCGATGCACAGGGAAATATAATCCAACCAGGTCGGGTCATAACACGTGCCGGGCTCGATCGGGTAACAAAACCTGGTGCCTCGATTACGTTAAATGCTCAGGCAAGCCTGTTTGCAAACGACTTCAGCTGGCAATTACTTTCTTCACCGCCTTTATCCAAGGTCTTAATTTCGACACCAGATGAAATTGCTACTGAATTTTCTGCGGATATCGAAGGTGAATATGTGGTTCGACTGACTACCAAAAATACCTCTAATGGAACCAGTGGGTCAGATGAGATAACTGTTAGAGTAGATGCCACACTAGCAAAAGCTCCACGGGATCTCAAATTCTATGACGATATAGTGACACGCCTGACAACCTGTGCAAATAATTGTCATTCCAGTGGCGGGGGGACTCATGGTGGAGTAGTTGACAATATTTCGACCTGGTATGTAGCTGATGCCCAACAACCATCTGGAATTCCTCTCTCTATCGCAGATCCACCAGCATTGGGATTATATGAAGGAATTTTAGCCAGGATAAATTTCGAGCGCATTAAGGATAGCCTGATCCTACAAAATCCCTCAGGTTTGCACCATTATGGTGGAGCGAGGTCTGGCTTCGATACCAGTCTTGCAGTTGGCGTGGGGGGTAGATCAGACTATGATATGTTCGTCAACTGGATCGCCGAAGGGGTAATCTGTGGTGGGACCTCAGATGAGTGCCCGTAATATTCGATATAGTGTAATGGCATCAGTATATGCTGAAATATTTTGCAAAAAGTGAGCACCTTGACCTCGAATATTGAGAACTGATTTCAGGATTCTCTCAGTTCAACAGCCTCATCCGCTTGCTCAGTACAGTAAACACCAAGTTGTGATAACAATTCTTTTTGGGGATCACTGTTCAGACACCAGAGCTTCCTCTCAGCATCATAGTTAAAGTGATATCCACCGGAACGTGCGGCGACCCATATCTGACTTAGAGGCGTCTGTTTATTAATGATGATCTGACTACTATTTTCGAATTCGAGGGTGAGAATATCGCCGGCTGTATCACAATCTATATCAACAGCTAACGATTCAACCGCATCTTCAATCTCCATCAATATTTGTTCGGCTAGCTGGTTAAACTCGGATTCATTCAAGACTCATTCCTCTTTAAAATCCAGCGACAACGAATTAACACAAAAGCGCTGCCCGGTAGTTTCCCGGGGACCGTCCTCGAAAACATGGCCCAGGTGGCAGCCACACTTATCGCACATCATTTCGATTCGTATCATACCGAGACTTTTGTCGTGCTGGTATCGAATGGCATCTTTATCAACGGGCCGATCAAAAGAAGGCCAGCCGGACCCGGAGTCAAACTTTGATCGTGAATGAAAAAGTGCTTCGCCACAACACTTACAAAGGTAACGCCCGGTTTGTTTGTTATCACAATACTTACCAGTGAATGGTTGCTCCGTGCCTTTTTGCCGACAAATTCGATATTCTTCAGCGGTGAGTTCATGCCTCCACTTGTCTTCATTCTTCATTGTCATGTACCTGTTAAATCTAATTGTCGCGATACAGCTCTTTACCATCTACCAGGTAAACCCATCCTTTGGCAATTCGATATATTAACCAGATACTGACAAGGCCCAGTACGACATATCCTATTAGAATCGGGGTCGTCAGAGTTCCTAGAACAACCCACAATAAACCGAACCAGAAGGTATTTTTCTGCCAGTGGAAATGCGACTGCAACCAGCAGCCGGCAACATCGTCGTCTTTAATGTAGTTAATAATCAATCCGATAACCGCAGTGAATAAAACAAGGAATGACAAGGCCTGCAGTATATAAACTGCATAGGTATATTTCTTCAGATTGGCGTCAACGTCAAAGGCATTCATAGGCATATTCTAAACCATTTGTTGCTACCTATAGGCACAATTCATTTTAACAAGGCTTCGTATGCCGCCTGATCGAGAATATCAATGCCAAGTGACTCTGCCTTTGTGACTTTAGAACCCGGCTTTTCTCCTGCAATGACTGCAGAAGTTTTAGATGAAACACTGCCGCTTACTTTTGCACCAAGTGCTTTTAGCTGCGTAGCCGCCTGATCCCTGCTCAGACCTTCAAGTGTTCCGGTAATAACATAAGTTCGACCAAGCAGGGGCTGCTTATCAGCAGCAATCTCTACTTCAGGATCAGGCCAGTTTACTCCCTGACCGATAAGATCTTCGATAATTAAGCGATTCTTTTGCTGTTGAAAAAAATGAAAAACATTTTCGGCCACAACCGGACCGACGTCTTCAACCTGTTGCATGGTTTCAATATCCGCCTTCTGGAGAGTCTCAATCGAGCCGAAATATGCCGACAGAGCTTCTGCAGTAGCCTCCCCTACTTCTCGTATGCCTAAAGCGTATATGAATTTTGCAAGCGTGGTTAATCGGCTATTTTGAAGAGCCGACAACAGATTATTTGCTGACTTCTCTGCCATACGCTCCAACCCTGAAAGCTGCGGTAAATCGAGATGGTAAAGGTCTGCTGGTGAGTGAATCATATCCAGATCCACCATTTGTTCGATAAGCTTATTGCCGAGACCATCGATGTCCATCGCTTTACGGGATGCAAAGTGTTTTATCGCCTCTTTACGTTGAGCATCACAAACCAGGCCACCAGTACAACGATAAGCCGCCTGCCCCTCACTACGTACCACTTCAGAATTACAAACAGGGCAATGAGTCGGCATTTGTGGTTGCCTGAGATCCTGCTTACGTTTATTACTTACCGGTGCAACTACTTCAGGAATAACATCCCCTGCACGACGAATGATGACGACGTCCCCGATGCGAATATCCTTTCGCATGATTTCGTCCATATTATGTAGCGTAGCGTTACTCACTTTAACACCGCCTACAGCAACCGGCTCGAGCCGGGCAACAGGGGTCAAGGCACCAGTGCGACCTACCTGAAAATCAACATCGAGTAATGTCGTCATGACTTCCTGAGCGGGGAACTTGTAGGCGATGGCCCAACGCGGTGCACGGGAAACAAATCCAACTTTCTCTTGAAGTTGTATATCATCCAGTTTAAATACGACACCATCAATTTCGAAAGATAAATCCTCTCGTTTTTTCATTACCGACCTGTAATACTCAATACAGGCCTCAACACCTGAAACACATTCGATAAAAGGGCTTATCGGAAATCCCATTTTCTTCAGCATCAACATTCGCTGGAAATGACTGTTCGAGAGGTCAACATCTTTTGTTGTTCCTATACCGTAGCTGCAAAATGTCAGGGGTCGACTGGCGGTAATCCGCGAGTCCAACAATCGTAGACTTCCAGCAGCGGCATTACGTGGATTGGCGAAAACTCTGCCACCCGATTCGCCTTGTTGTTGGTTTAACAGGTCGAAATCAGCGTGTTTGATGTAAACCTCACCTCTAACTTCGAGCCTCTTCGGAACATCTTTTCCCCTCAATTTCAACGGGATAGATGCTATTGTTTTCGCATTGGCGGTTATATTTTCACCCGTATTGCCGTCGCCACGGGTCGCGGCTCTTGTCAGAAGGCCCTGTTCATACAACAGACTGATCGCAAGGCCGTCCAGCTTGGGCTCGGCTGTAAAGTATAATGTCTCTGATTCGAGCTGCGAACGGTCACGCAAACGTTTTTCAAAAGCGAACATTTCGGCTTCGTCAAACGCATTATCCAGAGACAGCATCTGCATTTCATGTTGCACAGACTCGAAATGCGTGGCTGGAGTCGAGCCAACACGTTGTGTCGGTGAATCGGCAGTTTGTAGTACCGGATAATCGGCTTCCAGTTTCTGCAACTGGCGGAATAACCTGTCGTAGGCCTGGTCGGTTATCTGTGGATCATCTAAAACATAATAGCGATGATTATGCGCATTAATTTCTTCCCGTAATACCTTTGCATCGGCCTGAATTGCTTTCGGTACCATCATAATCAGTTCAGTAGATTTTTTCGGATATCGGTAACTTCACTGATAGTCAGCAACTGTTGATTCGATTGATATACCTTAAAATTCAAAAGCCGAACCAGCTCATCAATTTTTTTCAGCATCTTTTCGTAGTTTTTAAAAGCGTTATCATTGGATTCGAGATTGATAAAACAGTTTAAGCCCAGCGTGGTGAATTCCTCAGATTCAAGATCTGAAAAGTGGCCCGGTTGAGACAGATTAGCGATAGAAAAGCAAAGCTGGTCCCCTTCGTGGAATTCGAGCATTCCCGTCGGCCCCAGTACCAACCCCACATAAGTCAAAGCAGATTGAACTTCTTCTCCGGTTAACAGCCCATAGTCAGCTCGGATTAGCAAATGACTGATCAGTTTTTTCGGTTCAATTTCGACTACAGTATCGGCGATATATACTTCAGCAGTTTGCTTTTTAACTGGTCCGATATCTGCTTCCAGTGCAGGATTTATCTTAATATCGTTCATGTTTACCTGCTCGGAATCTGCGCTGATTATCTCGCCCAGGTTATCAAGTTCCACTTTTAGCTGACTATCTTCGATAAATGCGGTATCGATTTCTTCACGGGTAAAAGTTTCTCTGGCTGCGCGTTTACGCATCCGGTTTTGTTGCAATCCGTACAGATAAATGCCAACCAGAAGAACAATGCCGATAATGGCCAGAACCCAACGTAACGCTGACGCGTCCATTACGCTATACCCGGTATCCGCATTTTTCGACACCCCAATGACATATTTAGACTCCGGTCATCTGCACGGCTTCACCAACATCTACTGATACCAGCCGAGAAACACCCGGTTCGTGCATGGTCACACCGTTCAGAGTTTGCGCCATTTCCATTGTTATCTTGTTATGCGAAATCATAATAAACTGTACCTGCTCCGACATTTCCTCCACCATTGAACAGAATCGCCCCACATTAGCATCATCCAGTGGTGCATCGACCTCATCAAGCATACAGAAAGGCGATGGATTAAGCTCAAATATAGCAAATATCAACGCTACCGCGGTCAAGGCCTTTTCACCGCCGGAAAGCAACTGCAAATTGGTAACTCGTTTACCAGGAGGTCGAGCCATGATAATAACACCGGTATTAAGTAAATCATCCTCAGTTAGTTCCAGATGCGCTTCGCCCCCCCCAAAAAGCTTGGGGAAACGCTCACCGATACGCTTGTTAACATGATCAAAAGTCTCTTTAAACCGCTCTCGGGTTTCCCTGTCTATTTTCTTTATTGCCGATTCCAGTGTCGCTAGTGCCGCCACTAAATCCTCATTTTGAGTATCGAGATACTGCTTGCGCTCCGACTGCTCCCTGTATTCATCAATGGCCGCGAGATTAATCGGTCCTAATCTTTCAATGCGCTGAGTTATTGCTACCAGTTGTTGTTGCCATGGTTGTAACTCTGCCTGTGAATCTAGTTGCTCTGCAAGGTCACTCGCATCAAATCCGGTATTCTGTAACTGTTCTTCTATAGTTTTGCTACGAATCTGTAGCTCCTGACATTGCATACGTTTCGATTCGAGCTTATTTCTGATCTCATCACTTTGCTGCTGCAACTGGTTACGTTGGCTTTCCTGTTGTCGCTGATTATTGTCCAGCTCGGTCACTTTTTCCTGTGACTGATTAAGCTCCTGTTGTTTATTATTGCGTGTTGCTAACAGTATCTGTAAACCCGACTGTAATTCTTCGAGAGGAAGATCGGCATTTTCTACCGCCTCGTTCAACTCTGCAATCCGCCGATTAAACTGCTCACCCTGTTGTTGCATACGTCCTATATTGGCATCGGTAGCTTGTCGCTCGGATTCCTGAGCCTGCTGCTGTATCTGCAGTTGATGGAACTGCTCTCGTACCTGTCTTAAACGGTTACGCCCCTGATCAAGATGCTGCTGCAAATCCTGTTTACGCGACTGAAGGCTGGTTTCCTGCTCTGCCATTTGCTCAATTTGAGCAAGCATCTGGTTTCTCTTACTGCTATTGGTCTGTAGCTCAAGACTGTATTTATTCTGTAATTCATCGAGTTCTTTTAACTCTGACTCAATCTGCCGATAGCGATTACTGGCCTGTTCTACTTTAGCTCGGCGCTGACTTAACTGGTTACGAATTTCCGAAGTTTGCTGATGCAGCTGGCCCAGATTTTGCTGATCTTCATCACGTTGTTTTTCAGTAAATTGCAGGCGCTGCCGGTCACCATCGATTTGTGACTTTAGTTGCAATGCAGACTGAGTAATTTCATCGAGCTGTTTACGGATTTGTTTTATCTCCTGCTCCCGAGCAAGCATACCTGTGCGCTGATCTTCTTCACCAAGTTGTAATACCCAGTTTGCCCCTACCCAAAGACCCTGCGGTGTCACCAGGCTTTCGCCTGCTTTGAGCTGGATTCGACGCAATGCCAGTTCATGCATATCCTCGCAAACGTAAATCCCTGCAATCAACGGCGTCAGGTCAATATCACAATCGATTGAATCCAGCAGTCGGGGCCAGTCACGAGTGGGCTCCGACGATGTAACTCTCTGTCTATCAACCAGTGCCAGACCATGGCCTTCGATCAGACTGTCGGGAATAGCCTTGCCCGGTTCGACACAATATGCGCTCAGGAAGGGACCAAGTACTACTTCAACAGCCTGCTCAAGCTGATCTCGGACTTTTAATATCTCAGTTAATCGTTTTCCCGAATTAATCTGATGCCTTTCCAGCCAGTTTTTGACTTCGTCACTGGTTTCTGCCAATACGTGCTGCTGTAAAGCCTCGAGTGAACTCAGTCTGCCGCGCAATGATTGCACCTGATTACGCTTTTCATCGAGCTGAGTCGATTGCTGATCAATACTATGTCGGAGACCAAGAATCTCCTCACTGGTACTTTCAAGTTGCTCGAGAATCGCCGCATGCTCCTGGGTTCTCGCCTCGGTGCTTTGTTCCAGCTCCAGTATTTCCTGTTCATGCCTGGAGGGATTCAATCCCTGCATTTCCTGCTGAAGGCGACTGCTTTGTTTATGAGCTTGCTGAACCTGCCGCTCGATATGCTCGATACCGCGATTTTCAATTTGTGCCGATTCATGCACACGATGAAATTCACGTCTGAAAGCTTCCCACTGCTCCTGCCACGCAGACATTTCTGCTTCAACTTGCTGCTGCCTGGTTTCTTCAGTCTTCAACTGGTTCTGACCCGCTTCGAGCCTGGGGCTGTTTTCCGCCAATTCGACCTGCAATTTGTTTAACTTTATCTGATCGCTCTCAAGGATTTGTCGGGCATCCCGTAAAGACTGTTGAATATTATCCAGCTCCTGAAGATTATGCTGACGGAGGTTTTTCTGGTGTTCGATAGCCTGTTCCTTTGTCGAAATATCGGAACCGAGTTGATAATACTGGCTTTGAATTTCATTGTGGTGATCTGTCGCCTGTATTAATTGCTGGCGACACTCCTCGATTTGCTTTTCGATCGCTCTGAACTGGGCAATCCGCTCCTGCATAGCATTCTCGACACTGGCGAGTTGCCGAGCCTGGACCTCGACTTCACCATCATAAGCCAATTTTTGTAGCAACAGGCATTCGGCTTCAAGCTTACGCTGATCCTGCTTCAGGGTTTTGTATTTTTCGGCTGTTTTTGACTGTCGATCGAGCCTCGCGAGTTGTTTTTCGATTTCCTCAATCAAGTCGGTCAGTCGATCAAGGTTTTCGCGTGTATGGCGTATTCTAGTCTCGGTTTCACGACGTCTTTCCTTATACTTGGAAATGCCTGCTGCTTCTTCAAAATATACTCTTAAATCTTCGGGTCGGGCATCGATGACTCGACTCACCATACCCTGCTCTATAATCGAATAGCTTCTGGGCCCCAGGCCAGTGCCAAGGAATATATCTGCGATATCACGTCGTCGACAGCGTGTATTGTTGAGAAAATATTTCGACTGGCCTGCCCGCGTGGCAATACGCTTGACTGAAATTTCGTTATATTTGGCATATTCACCCTTAACACGCCCATCCGAATTATCAAAAATCAGTTCGACCGAGGCCTGTCCCACAGGTTTGCGGCCCGAGGAACCGCTGAAAATCACGTCCTCCATCGAGTCGCCGCGCAAGTTCTTTGCCGATGACTCACCCATAACCCAACGCACAGCGTCGATAACATTTGATTTACCACAGCCATTTGGTCCCACAATACCGGTAATACTGGCAGGAAAAACGATTTTTGTCGGATCCACAAAGGACTTAAAACCAGCTATTTTGATTTGGTTCAAACGCATAAATCAGGGTGTTAAACGAGTTGGATATTTTTCGACCTGAGAGTATATCACCTGTGTTCTCATGCAACAGTAGTGCTTTTTAATTATTTGAGGTACTTGCCCGATAGATTCCCGTTCGGATCGGCTTATTCCTCTCTGGATATAGCAAGTTACCTGTTTCGATATATGCCTTCAAATACCTGGCCTGTTAGAATAGTAGGATTATGTTGCGAACAAGTCTGACAAATCGCCTGCTTTTGGCAGTAATGATGGTTCTTACCTCTTACACAACGCTGGCAATCGACGAGGTATTACCGCGAATCGATATTGTATCTGTATCAGATTTCTCTCATCTTGCAAAGATTGCAAGAAATCAGCAAAAGCTGATTATGCTGGAAGTTTCAGCAAGTTATTGCAGTTACTGCACTAAACTTGAAGAGGAACTCATAAAACCGATGCTACGTAGTGGTGATTACGATAATGATGTACTGATTCGTAAAGTTGACATCGACAGTTATAAAAATCTGCGAGACTTCGACGGAAACACGATTCCCAGCTCCAGGCTGGCGCATCAGCTCGATATCAAGGTAACGCCCACATTAATTTTTCTCAATAGTCAAAATCAGGAAGTCAGCAAACGTATAATTGGTGTAAACTCGCTCGATTATCTGGGCAGCTATGTCGATGCTGCCATCGAACATGGTTTGACCATTATTCGCTAAGCAGATTTTCGATAATCCGTTAGTGATTAAACAAGACCAACCCGAAGTGAGACCTCCTGATGAGCACGCAAACTTCCAGATCACTGGAAACCTTTGATAATCCGCAACCCGATCGCGACTATACCATTCGAATTGATACCCCAGAGTTTACCTGTCTTTGTCCGATTACAGGGCAACCCGATTTCGCCTCCATTCAGATCGAGTATATTGCGGACAGTTTATGTCTGGAACTCAAAGCGTTAAAACTTTATTTCTGGTCCTACCGTAATGAAGGTGCTTTTCACGAAGCAATTACCAATAAAATACTTTCCGACCTGGTCGAAGCAACCCAGCCCCGGTTTATGCGCGTCAGCGCTGAATTCAATGTTCGTGGTGGCGTTTATACCCGTGTCATCGCCGAGCACCGGGCCGATAACTGGATTGCACCGGAACTGGTTATCCTGCCTGAATAAACGAGGTTCTGATTTTGATTAGCGATATTATGACCGGTTGCTACATGCTCGCTCGAGGTTTAAAACTGATTCGAAAGCCTGGCATCCGACCTTATGTAATCATGCCACTATTAATCAATATCTGCCTGTTTGGGGGATTGATCTGGTTTGGTTATGCGCAATTCGCACCACTGGTTGAATGGGCAATGAGCTGGATCCCTGATTTTCTTGATTTCCTCAGATGGATTATCTGGATATTGATTACTTCCATGACCGCCATCGTCGTGTTTTTCACATTCACACCGCTGGCAAATATAGTGGCTGCACCGTTTAACGCGCTCATGGCAGAAAAAATAGAAGAATTTATGACTGGAAATGAAGTCAACTCTGATACCAGTTTTATGTCTCTGGTGTCCAGCAGTATTAGTTCCCAGCTGGGTAAACTGATTTATATCCTGCTCTGGAGCGCGGGTTTATTGCTGGTAAGCGTAATACCAGTAATAAACCTTGTATCTCCCATTCTCTGGGTAGTATTCGGTTCCTGGTTATTATCGCTTGAATATCTCGATTACCCTATGGGAAACCATAATCTAACTTTTGCCAGTCAGAAAAAAACGCTCGCCAAAAGACGCGGCTTATCACTGGGATTTGGCGGCATGGTCATGGTATTAACCAGCATCCCTGTGGTGAATTTTTTCGTTATGCCGATAGCCGTTGCGGGTGCCACGGCCATGTGGGTGGATCAATTATCTGCTTCCGCAGAACTATAAAAGAGTCAAACATTGTAATTGTATCGGCTTACCACGCTGACGCTTTTCCCATTGCGGCAATACATCTTCGCCTGGCCATAACCCGTCAACCAGCGCCTGACCGTATTCGATCATTCCTGCAGCCACCGTAGATTGCCGACTAAGATCTGCTGCATAGCTAAGCCTGTGCCAGCAAGCACTAACGCCTTCCTGTTTGGCATCTAGTAACATATACCAGGTATCACAACAGCCATCATTGGCCGGCATTCCGATGACGCCCGCATTTAACCAGTATCCCGCTTCCACTTTTTGACCAAATGGTATTCCTGAGTGACCACCGATGATGATATCTGTCTTTGCCTGACGAATCTGTTTGCTTTTTTCCATCAACGAATCTGATTCGAATATAAACTGGTTAATACTTGAGACCCCTGCATGAATTACCTGGCAGTTAAATCCAGAGTAAAGAAAACTTATTGAAGCCGGCAAATCTACCAGCCATTGGCGATGCTCTTTTTTGATCAACGCATTTGCGTAATCAAACCATTTATCCGACAAAATTGAACAGGAACTTCCTTCTTCAAAACCGCAGTCACAATCATCCGCCCCAGTTGCCAGCGATTTTTCACAGTTTCCCATAACAACAGGGATATCCCAGTCACGAATGAGTTCGATGGTTTCGTTCGGTTCTCCACAATAGGCAACCAGATCCCCTGTACAGATTACATTGTTAGCTGGTACATCAAGTAACCTGGCCTGAGCATAAATCGCTCGTGTAGCTTCAAGATTACTATACGGCCCACCGAAAATAAGTATTCGACCTTCGATTTTCCCAAGATTAAGCGTATGCATTCGGCGCCAGTTTGAGTAGTAGTATAGGAATCTCTATATTTGTCATATCGTAGCGAGGATACCAGCCCAGTCCAGTCTCTGCCAGAACCAGAACAAACCGGTTAGGGCAACGAGTAATGATGCAGGAATAACGAAATGTCGACGATAATCTTTCCATTCTCGGAGCCAGACTATAACTAACATCCAGAAGCCTAGCAGAATTGCTACCTGCCCCAGTTCGACGCCGAGATTAAAACCGAACAGTGCCAGCAGAAAACTATCCTCTGGCAATCCGAACTCCTTTAGCATTGTTGCGAAACCAAGGCCGTGCAATAAACCGAAAATAAAGATAATACCGAGACGAGTGCGTTTTACGTCCTGCTGGATAATATTTTCCACTGCAATAAAAGCAATTGACAGTGCAATCAGAGGTTCAACCAGTAAGTCCGGCAAGGTAAATATACCCATTGTTGACAGGCTCAGGGTAATCGAATGCGCCAGCGTAAACATGGTTACCTGCCAGAGAAGAGGCCGCAAAGTTCGAGCCATCAAAAGTAAACCAAGCACAAACAAAATATGATCTGCGCCCATGGGCAGAATATGCAGGAAACCGGCTTCGACATAGGTATAAAGTACCGAATGCCAGGAGGGTTTAGCTGCCAGCCCCTGTAGCTGAAAAGGTTCTGATACTTTATCATGCCGAATCCATTGATACTCTGACCAGTGCCAGAATTCCCTTTCTTCATCTACCAGTTTTACACGTACAGCATGATCCCCGAATTTGGACGGATAATACCACTGTAGATAGCGAGGGTTCCCTGTGATTTCAGCCCGCAGAAAAATAGCACTGGTCCGCGGTACTTTGGTATAGCCCGGTTCAGGAATTTCAATTGATTCGATTTCGACTGGAATGGTTTTATGCTCCAGCGTAAGAGCTACGCCTTCAACAAATCTACTATGAAATCTCTGGAAGGACTTTCCAAGCTCGTCGGCTGACTGGACTCTGAATTCATCGTACAAATCAGCCGTTGGCGCATCCCGGGTATTACGGTATTGACCATCAATGCCACTTAACAATGCCTCCAGACTGGTACGTATCTCAATAATAATTCGACCGTCAGAATAAATAGCAATTTCAGTCAATGCAGGTTTGACAACATCGGCACTCGCTGTAAGAGGGTCTGCCAGAAACAAAATAACTGAGAGTATTCTGAGAACAGTGTGTGGGATTTTGGGATAGAAAATCAATGGAACAGGCTTAACCCAAAGGGCATATATTTCAGGCAACTACGGTCGGTATAATAAATATGACAAGAATAGCGCATGGGCAAACAGGTTATGACCGATTTATACAGGCGTCAACTGATCAAGTTGATGGGAGCCGGAGCAGCTGCTAGCACGCTTCCGGGGTGCTTTATCAATTCCAGCCAGGCGGCTACGAAGCCCGTTGAATTCTATAAAATGGTTATGCAGGGTAATGCGCGAATTCTACATATTACCGATGTGCACGGACAGCTATTGCCGGTTTATTTTCGAGAACCGAATGTAAACCTGGGCATTGGAGAGGCCTATGGTCGACCACCTCACGTGGTCGGTAAAAAACTACTTAAGCATATGGGTCTGAAAGAAAATAGTGTTGAATCCTATGCTTATAGCTACCTGGAATTTGAGTCATCCGCAAAAAAATATGGCCGTACCGGTGGTTTTGCCCACCTGAAAACCCTGCTCGATGATTTACGCGAGTCGGCAGGCGGTAAACAAAACACATTGACATTAGATGGTGGCGATTTATGGCAGGGCTCCGGTACCTCATTGTGGACTCGAGGCGTTGATATGGTCGAGGCATCTAATATTCTCGGTGTTGACGTCATGGTAGGGCACTGGGAATTTACTTATCGGGAAGACGAAGTACTCAGTAATGTGACTTTGTTTAAAGGCGATTTTATCGGACAGAATGTCCGGGTTAAAGAGGATGCACTTTTCGGCGATGATTATTTCGAAATGGTTGAAAAATATGATGGACGAGGCCTGTTTGACGAGGATTCGGGCCATGCTTTTCGACCCTATGTGATTAAGAATTTCGGCGGCGCACGTGTTGCCGTAGTAGGCCAGGCATTTCCTAGAACAGCGAATGCCAATCCTCAGGAGTTCTTCCCGGACTGGTCATTCGGCCTACGAGAGGATGATATGATTGAGCTGGTTGAGGAAATCAAATCATCCGAGTCTCCAGATGCCATTGTACTTCTCTCGCACAATGGCATGGATGTCGATATAAAAATGGCTCAGAATATTCCAAACCTGGATGCGGTTTTTGGAGGCCACACGCACGACGGTATGCCACAGCCGATAAAGGTCAATAATGCCGGCGGTGGAAAATGCTGGGTTACCAATGCAGGTTCCAACGGCAAGTATATCGGTGTAATGGATTTTGATATTGCAGATAATGGCATTAAATCAATGCACTATAAAATGATGCCTATAATCACCGACTGGTTACCCGCCGATAAGGAAATGGATGCCTATATCAAGCAGATGAGGTCAACAGTCTATTCCGATAAAATTATCGAATCTCGATCCAGCGAACTCGCTTTTAACCCCACACGGGTTGGTAAAACCTTCGATGCTATCCTTACCGAAAAACTTGCCATTGCCGACCGCACTTTATACCGACGTGGGAACTTTATGGGAACCTGGGATCAGGTCATCTGCAATGCATTACGCCATGAATTCCAGGCTGATGTCGCACTCTCTCCTGGAGTACGCTGGGGTACCACTACTCCTGAGGGCGAGTGGATCACAATGGAAGATGTGATGAACCAGTGCTCAATGACTTACGCAGAAAGCTACGTTTCGGAAATGACCGGTGCTGCTCTATTAAATGTTCTCGAAGGTGTTGCTGATAACCTCTTCGACCCCGACCCTTATTTGCAATCTGGTGGCGACATGGTTAGAGTTGGTGGCATGGATTATACCATCGAACCCACCCAGGCTTATGGAAAACGTATTAGCAACGCAAGATTAGATAATGGTAATGCTATCGACGCCGATAAAACCTATCGTGTCACTGGATGGGCAACTGTTAATCGAACTCCTGATGGTCGTCTGGTGTGGGATATTGTTCGAGATTACATACTCGCAAAACGTGACGATAATAAGATTCTACGTCTTCCGAAAATAAACCATCCGACATTGGTCGGGGTTGGTGAAAACCCCGGAATTGCCGATTATCCCGGCATAATTATTTAATTCATACGGAAGCGCAGGGCAAAGGCAGGTATAATTTGTTCAGATTGACATTCTGAATGGTCTATTCGATGCGCTTTATTACGCGGTTATGCTTATTTTACCTTTTCCTGTTGCAACCCCTCTCCAGCTACGCACTACCTCAGCATTCTCTCGTGCCAGGTGGAATAGCGGTTATAAAACTGGATCGTAATGACAGCAGGCCTGAGTTTCGTTTTCGTGGAAAACCGATTTTAATCACTAACCATAAAAATCATTACATAGCAATAGTCGGGCTTCCCCTCAATCTGAAGCCAGGTGAATATTTTATTGAAGGCTATTGGGGCAAAGAATCAACATTGCAGAAGAAATTCTTTGTCGTCAAACAAAAAAACTATACAACTCAGCATATCACTATAAAGGACAAGCGAAAGGTCAATCCCTATGCAAAGGACATGGAACGTATTCTTAAAGAAAAAAAACGAAAACAGAAAGCCCGCAAAACTTTCGATCGCCAACCTGCTGACCTCGATTTTGAACTACCTGTGGAGGGTATTAAAACGGGTAGTTTTGGAAAACGACGGGTATTTAATGGCCAGGCACGTCGACCTCACAGTGGTATGGACATTGCAGCCGATACTGGAACTCCTGTCAGAGCACCCGCTGCTGGCATTGTAATAGAAACTGGTGATTTTTTCTTTAGCGGCAACCTGATATACCTACATCATGGACAGGGGCTGATTACCCTGTTTGCCCATCTGGATCAGATTGATGTTACCATCGGTGACAAGGTCAAAAAAGGACAGGTTATTGGACGAGTAGGTGCTACTGGCCGTGTAACCGGCCCCCATTTGCATTGGAGCCTGGGATTAAACGGAACCTGGATTGATCCTGCCTTATTTTTCCCGATAGGACCCTGATTAGAATGTCAACCTGACACCGAAATGTAGATTATCGTCATCGATTTCATAATTCCTCAAATCTTCAGAATCAACTTCGATATGCCTCATACCAACGAAAGCAGATGTTTGTGGCAGGACTTCTATCTGCAAACCTAACACATAGTCGCTGACTTCCTCTGTATCACCAAAGCTGGTTATTTCCGGTGCGAAATAGCCACGTAAGTAAATAGACATCGGCATAACGCCAGCAAATGTATAACGAATTTCACCGCCAATACCCAGTGCAAAAATTTCATCCCCGGTCTCATCTATTCGACCAGCATAAGCTTTAACGCCAACACCTAAGGTTAAGGGCGCCCCACTCGAAGCCTGTCGTCTCGCAATTAACTCAACCTGGGCAACAAAATCACTTTCTTCATTGTAAAAAAGACCTAACCCCAGATCTGCACCACCCCAGCCAATAAGGCTCGAATCAGACCGGAATGTAAATTGTGCGGTTTCAGAGCTTAATGCTGCTTCAAAATCATTAGCATGTAGTTGAGCATTCACAGCTAAGCTGAACGTCAGTATCAGAAGTAAACGAAAAGGGTTCATTTTTAAATTTGAGGGTCATAAAGTTGGCGCAATAATAACACAACGATCTCAAATTGCTGTGTGCAAATTTATGATAAAAGTTACTGTATTCGGTAGCAGGGCTTTCAGTTAAATTAAATTGAAAAGTTAATATTCCTGTTTAGAGAATAACGGTCTGACTTCGGCACTTGCACTTTCAATCGGTGTTTCAATCCACCGGATTATCGGAGACCATTGTTCAAGATCAATTTTGTTTCTCGGAGAATTTAACTCCTGCACGCCTACACCTAGTTCGATGGCACGCGCATAGAGTTGAGTGTCTCTTAAACTGGAAATAAAAGGAATATTAAGACTGAACAGAAATCGTTCCAGCGCATGATACATGATGGTATTTTTTCGTACTCTGTTGGCAATCACCGCCAACCGAACCATTCTTTTACGCGCTTTCCCGGTGGTTAGTAATTCCTTTATAAAATGCGCTGTAGCATGAATATCAATCGGTGATGGTAAAACCGGGATGAGTACTGAGTCGTTTTGCTGAAACAACGAGGTCAACTCTGTGATTTCGACTCCGGCGGGTGTATCAATGACAGCAACATCTGTTTCTGGTGGAACGCGCAGCTGCCATGTACGCGTCATTCTGTGATCGCCATTTTTTGAAGCATCGACTCCATGAATTTCTTTTAGTCCCCCAGAACGACGATCAATCCATGCTAACGAAGAACTCTGACTATCATGATCAAACAGTCGTACATTCAATCTCTGCTGTGCATAATGAGAAGCTATATTTGTTGCAATTGTAGTCTTACCACAGCCACCTTTTGCGTTGGTAATTAATATCCGTTGTAAAGCCATTTTAAAAGTCTATGCGCTAATGCGTTAATTTCCAGTACTTACCTATCTAATAGTAGAAATTTCCACACTTGCCGCGATTTAAAGCGGCATATTGTCGATTTGTGAAATTTATTAATGATTTTTCAGGGAAATTCAAACTTTTGCTAATAAACCTATGAAATCTTTCATGATTTCTTTTTTTGTTTACCCCTGGAAAACCTGGTCGAATTCGAGTTGCCAGGATTCGATGCATAAGGATTTTTTCCGGACTTGAGTTCAATACGTAGAGGTGTTCCCCTGAGTTTTAAACGTTCTATAAAAAAGCCCATTAAGTAACGTTTATAGACATCAGGTAAATGTTCGGTTTTATTTCCATGTATCACAATAATAGGCGGATTACGGCCGCCCTGATGCGCATAACGCAGTTTGATACGTCGACCTTTGTGTAGTGGAGGATTGTGTTTAAAAACAGCTTCCTCGAGCAAATCAGTTAGATGGCGAGTATTAAATTCCCTGAATGCCGATATATACGCGCGATCAACCGATCCCATGAGTTCACCAACGCCAGTTCCATGCTGTGCAGAGATCGTATGTTGTGCGGCAAACCCTGCAAATACCAGCCGCCTTTGTAATGCTTTACGGTTAAGGTCCTTCTGCTCCTGATCCAGGCCATCCCATTTATTAACCGCGATGGTCAGTGCCCGACCACTATTTAGTGCATAACCCAGTAACGTCAGATCCTGATCGGTTAATCCATCACGTGCATCTATAACCAGAATCACCACATGTGCCTTTTCTATCGCTTCGAGTGCCTTGATTACACTGAACTTCTCGATCACTTCGTGTACTTTGCCACGCTTCCTGACACCGGCAGTATCGATCAATGTATACTGTTTTCCTCGCCGTTCGAAAGGCACGGCTATAGTATCTCGGGTGGTGCCAGGCTGATCAAAAGCAACGACTCTTTCCTCTCCTGCAAGACGGTTAATAAGTGTCGATTTACCAACATTTGGACGGCCAATTACAGCAATTGATGGTCCACTGGTTGCAATCGATTCCTGCTGATTCTGAGGACAGGATTCCAGCAGCTCTTCCAGCAAAGGTTTAATTCCCTTTCGGTGAGCAGCAGAAATTACTCTGGTTTTATCAAAGCCAATCGCATAGAAATCAGCCTGAGCCTGGTCAGGATTTATGCCATCAACTTTATTCACAATGACAATTGCAGGCTTCCCTGACTTACGTACCAGTTCTGCTATCACCCTGTCGCCACTGGTTAGTCCATCCTGGGCATCCACTATGAAAAGTACCTGATCAGCTTCGCCAAGCGCGAGTAACGTCTGACGGGCCATAAGATCATCCAGGCTCTGTTTTTCACCACTTAAACCACCGGTATCGATGACGATAAACTTGCGCCCCGAAAAGACACCTACACCATATTGCCTATCACGTGTTAGCCCGGGTTCATTGGCGACAATAGCATCACGACTTCTGGTAAGTACATTAAACAGTGTCGACTTACCCACATTTGGACGACCAATCAGCGCGATTACCGGGATCATGCTTACTGTGTCGAAACTGAAGAAAGATGCCCGTTGCTGTCGTAGACGATTATGCTGTTCTGCCACCTGGTCGGTTGTGCTATAACACGCGAGTCAGAAACCTGCACTCGGCCCAGCAATGTGCCATCTGTCTTATTGAGCCAGTGAACGTAGCCTTCGAGGTCAGCCACGACTACTTTACTGTCGATCATCTGGGGTGCTGTAATTTTCCTTGCATGTAATTTTTCCTGCTTCCAGAATGCACTCCCTGTGCGTCGATCAATCGACCACAGATGGCTCATATCTCCACTGATATACAAAGCATCATCATCAGCCACAATTGACTGGTAACTGGAAAATTTTCGTGTCCATAACACATTACCGTCAATTGACTGTAGAGCAGAAAGTTGCCCCTGATAGGTGCTGACATAAATAATGCCGTCTTTAAGCAAAAAATCCCCATCAATATCTACCAGACGCTGGATTTCTGTCCTACCACTAGCATGACTAATGACTCTTTCCCAGATCGTTTGGCCATTATTACGATCAAATGCAGCTAGTTTTCCATCGTCAAATCCGACAATAATACGATCCTCGTCGATAATCGGTGAGCTATTTCCGGTCAGACTCAGCGCAGGAATTCGCCGTGAAACAGTCCACTGAACACTGCCATCAATCAAAGATATTGTGCTAAGTTTTCCAGCAGTGGTACGCACGAAAATCTGATCACCATCGATTGCTGGAATGCTTCTAATTTCTCCGCTCAGACGAATTGACCAGCGACTTTCCAGGCCCTGCTCCTGCCGGTCATAGGCTACCAGATCTCCATCCGAAGAACTTACTACAATCACCTTGAGGTTACCGGCAAGCCCTGTTATAGCTGACAATTGGGTTTCATAATCCCAGTTTTTTCGACCACTAGTAGCATCCAGACTGACAATATTTCCTACAATGTCTACCGTGAGTATCTGATTATCTACCAACAGGGGCCGCAGATTAAACGATGCATTGTTTGCTGCCGCATCAGTATCTGTTTCCCACAGGACTTTCAGTGGAATCGGGTTCTCAAGTTTGGTTAATAGCGCCGGGGGATCACTATTATCTTTTGAACTGCATCCTGTGAGTAATACAAAAAAACAAATCCATGTAATAATGTGTATCAAACGAGTCATGAATTATCCCGTCAGGCCTAAATCATCAAGTTTTTGCTGTAGAAACTGTCGATCGACTGGCCCTGGAGTTGCTCTCAAAGCCTTGCGATATGCCTCCCCTGCTTCATCAATATTACCCTGCTCAGAATATATATCACCCTTCAGTTCTTCTATGCCAGCACTGAACTCATCAGGAAAATCAATCGACAGGGTCGATAAAGCCTGATCTGGATTAGACATTTGCAATTGAACAGATGCCAGACGTTTACGCGCTAGATAACCTAGCGGTTGATTATCGACCGTACCAACGACCTGCTGCAATTGCTCACCGGCCTTACCAAAATCTCCAGCTTCGACATGAATACGAGCCAGTGCCAGTCGAGCCAGAGTGGCATAATCTGTATCAGCATATTCCGTCAGTAAACTCTCAGCATGGGTAATCGCTTTATCATTCCTGCTTGCTTCGAGAGCTTCCACCATATCATCAAAATGCTGAGAAGCCTGCTCAGCTAGCTGGTTCTGATAGTCCACCCAGTAGCGATAACCCAATAAACCGCCCACACCAATAATAACTCCGGCTACAACCGAGCGACCGTTCTCCTGCCACCACTTTTTTAGTTTCTCGACCTGTTCTTCATCTGTTTCCATTACTTTACATTTACCTCAAAAATTTAATTTAGTTCAGCATCTGACATATCTGGCTAACCAGGTGTTCCTGTGATACTTCCTGCTGTGGCTTTTCTTCGCGTAGTGATTTTATACTCACAGTACCCGCTTTCAATTCAGACTCGCCGAGTATGAGGGCCAGTTTGGCACCCGATTTGTCGGCCCGACGCATCTGGCTTTTAAAACTGCCGCCTCCTGCCTGAGTCTGCAAGTTTAATCGTGGAATTTGATCGCGTAAGGATTCAGCCAGCCCTTGAGCAACCGCCTGTGTTTTTTCACCTCGCATGACAAGATATACATCACAGGCCGTAGCAGGCTTTACCTGTTCCTGATCTATAATCATCGAAATCAGGCGCTCGCATCCCATTGCGAATCCGGCGGCGTAGCCAGGCTTACCCCCGAGTTGTTCGATCAGGCCATCGTAGCGACCTCCTGCGCAAACCGTTCCCTGCGCCCCCAGAGAATCAGTTACCCATTCGAAAACAGTATGGCTGTAGTAATCAAGCCCTCTTACCAGGCGGTGATTAACCTGATAGTCGACTCGACAAAGATCGAGAATCTCACATAGCTCAGAGAAATGATCACTCGAATCACTGTCCAGGCTGTCCGCCAGTTTTGGTGCCTGTTTTATCAGATTCTGCATATGTGGATTTTTACTATCGAGTATACGCAGAGGATTCGTTTCCAGTCGGCGTTGGCTGTCTTCATCAAGACAGTCGTAATGATCTCTAAAATAACTCACCAGTGTTTCTCGAAAACGACTACGACAGTCGCTACTGCCCAGCGAATTTATTTCCAGTTGAATGTTTTCCAGGCCGAGCCGTTTCCAGAATCGAGCTGCCAGCAATATCAGTTCCGCCTCGATAGCTGGCCCCTGCATGCCAATCGCTTCCGCACCTAGTTGGTGAAACTGACGGTAGCGACCCTTCTGCGGACGTTCGTGTCTAAACATCGGGCCACAGTACCAAAGTCTGTGCTGTTGGTCGGCAATCAATCCATTCTCGAGTCCGGCTCTTACGACACTTGCAGTATTTTCAGGGCGTAAACTGAGACTTTCTCCATTTCGGTCGTCGAAGCTGTACATTTCCTTTTCGACTATATCGGTTACTTCTCCAATACCGCGATGAAACAAAGCTGTTTTTTCGACTATTGGTGTTCTAATCTGCCTGTACCCATAGGACTCGGCCAGAACGCGATAGATATCCTCCAGTTGATTCCATGCGGGCATGTCCGCAGGCAGAATGTCGTGCATTCCGCGAATTACCTGAACCTGATTTACCACTAGTTCGTCCCTATCTTTAACCGTGCTGTATTGTCACTACGTATAAAACTTGCGACATCTACTTCCCTGTTATTGTACATCAGCTCCACGCCGTGACCATTACCAAAGAAGACAGTAAATGGTGCCTGACCATATAATGTCAATTCCAGGTCTGCACGGAGTAGATCGTAGGTCAGCCGATTCCCCTCAGCATCCTTTATATCAGCCCAGGTATCAGCGTGAATTATCAGCTTAATAACATCGGAATCACCTGCAGGTACTTCGACTACTTCAGATGGCTGGACTGTCTCAGATGGCTGTACTGTCTCAATTGTAGCCGTCTCGTCGTCCACAGAAACTTGGCTCGGAGTTTCGAGGCTTGCCTCTTCTACAACCGACATTTCCTGTGGTTCACTTACAGTTAGGGTATCATCGCTTTCACTTACTTCATCTGTTACTGCAATAACCTGGGCTTCATCCTGAGCCTCTGCCTGCTTCTCTACTAACTCAATCGCGGCCTCTGACTCTACTTTGCTGGCTTCAGGGTCTTCCACAATAGCATCCACATCTGGATCACTAGCGGCTACAATCTCTAATTCGCTGGAACTGGTATTCGATTCTGCGATTTCTTCCTGTTTAATAGTTGTTTCATCCATATCAAGTGAAACAGTCTCATCAGGTTTTTGATTATTACTCCACCACCAGGCCCCAAGTAGCCCACAAAGTATCAGTATTACTATGTAGGTTGTCCATTTGACCCGTACATCAGCTGACGATATTTCAGGCGAAGTACTGCTGGTACTGGAAATCGGGGGATCTTCACCTGAATAAAACTCAACATATTGCTGAATCATATCCTCTTCGCTGAGCAACACGATCCGCGCGTATGCCCGCAAATAGCCCTTAACGAAAATCGGAGCGGTGATATCCTCGAAATTATTTTCTTCGATTGATTCGAGAATACTAATGCTTAAATGCATTTTATTTGCGATATCTTCAACCGACAGGCCCTGTTCGATTCGAGCTGCCTGTAATCTGTCGCCTGGCCCAATTCCTCCTGAGCGGGCTTCGTTGGGTGTATCACTTTTTGATGGCATCATAACTACTGTATTTTTAACCAGGATTTATATTCTTCTGAATCTGGGAAATTCGACTTCAGTTTTTGCGATAATTCAGTAACGTCTCGTTGGCTATCCATTTGTAATTCTGTCTGAATTGCTAGCCATAAACTGCTTGCTGTAGGTTTAGCTACTCGATGAAAGCGATCCAGATATAGCTTTGAATTAGAAAAATTATTTCCCTCAAATTCCAGTTTTGCAAGAGATATTAGTGCGGTGGAAAAATTGCTTCGGGCAGCCAGCGCCTTGTGCAAATATTCCCTTGCTTTATTTTTTTGATCAATACGCATAAGACAGATAGCTGCGTTGGTATAAGCAAATTCGGGCGTTTTATACAGTGGATTCTCAAGTGCTTTTAGAAAGTATCCTTCAGAATCTGCTTCGCGTTTATTACGACACAGGAATGCACCATAGTTATTAGCCGCTTCTGAATTATCCGGATCAAGTTTGGTGGCGCGTTGATAATGGTATTCAGCTTTATCAGTTTGTAAAAGCCTCTCCTGTAAAATAGCAAATGCATTATGTGCTGCGGCTGAATCCGGATCCTGACTCAAGGCCTTGTTCAGTTTCTGATTGGCCAGTTCCAGATTATTCTGCTGTAAATACCCTATACCCAGCTGTACATTGATTGCACTTGCTTTTTTATTATCCGGAACCCTTCCACCTTCGGTAACACAGGCTGACAATACCGCTAAAACGACTATCATGAAGACAATTCTAATGGGCATGCGTTAAACCACCGACTTCCATTAATCCGAGCTGATATTTCTGCCGTCTACGACTCCGATCCCTGAATTGCCCTGCCAGTTGGCCACAGGCAGCATCGATGTCATCACCGCGTGCCCGACGGGTTACCGTAACAATCCCTCTGGACCCCATATATTCCCGAAATTGATCGATAGTCTCGGCATCAGAACATTTATAAATAGCATTAGGGTAGGGGTTAAAAGGGAT
Source organism: Gammaproteobacteria bacterium (assembly GCA_024222685.1). Lineage (GTDB taxonomy): Bacteria > Pseudomonadota > Gammaproteobacteria. The sequence continues at coordinate 24,599 of JAAEOZ010000343.1, forward strand.
TAGATTAAGTTTACAGGGTATGTTTCCAATCAGTTTCACCAATTGCCGAGCATGTATCAAGCTATCGTTAATATCTTTTAGCATGACATATTCGAAAGTTATTTTTCGGCTTTTATATCCATCTACATAGGAATGACAGGCCTTCAGTAATTGCTCTAGAGGATATTTTCGATTGATAGGAAGTAGTTGATTTCTTAGCTGATTGTCAGGTGCATGTAACGAAACTGCCAGTGCGACATCGGTCTCATTCACCAGTTTTTCGATTGCTGGCACAACGCCCGCTGTGCTGATAGTAACCCGGCGTTTACTCAACGCATAAGCATAGTCATCACACATCATGTCTACTGCAGCTATTACGGCATCAAAATTCAGTAAAGGTTCCCCCATACCCATCATCACCACATTGGTGACGCCCTGCTTATACCCCTCTTCCAGTAAACCGTGATGCGCAAGATGTAATTGTGCAATTATCTCTGCCGTAGTTAGATTTCGATTAAATCCCTGTTTCGCTGTAGAACAAAAGCTACAGTTTAAAGTACAGCCCACCTGGGATGATATGCAGAGTGTGTTACGAGATTTCTCGGGAATCAGTACTGACTCTATTGCGTTCTCAACACCATCTACCTGAATTAGCCACTTTCGAGTTCCATCTGCAGATATCTGAGTATCTATCACATTGGGGAACTCGATACAGGTATGCTGTTGGAGAAAATCACGTAATGTCCGCGACATATCTGTCATTTCTGAGAAATCAGTGACTCCACGCTGATGTACCCACTGCATTAGCTGCCTGGCACGAAAAGCTTTCTCACCATTCGCGACAAAAAACGCCTGCAAACCTGCACGGTTTAAACTAAGCAAATTAATTTTGTCTATATTGACCATTTGGCCTCAGTTGAAATTAAAACAATCCAGGATTATGTCGCTAGAATAACCGCGGCAAGACCTGCTAAGCAGACCAGATACTAGAGACAGGGGAATTTCCCTTGCGGTCAAACGACGGATTTTACGCATATTTGCGGACAAGTAGAAGCGAATATGAGCAAGATACTGGTTTCTGTTGCATATATAGTGTCAAATCAACTTGTTCGGGGCCTTCGCTAGGATATAATTCGCGTTTTTCGATCTCCACTATCTCCGAGAGCCTTCTACATGCTTTTCACTGAAACCCGTGGCAACGACGGTATCCATGCGGGATCCGTTAGTTTTTCCGATGCTATTTTATCACCTGTAGCCTCATTTGGCGGCATTTACAGTCCACGGAATATACCATCAGTCGATACCCAATTCCTATCCTCTCAGATAGACGCAAGCTACAAGGCCCTGTCTCTGGCATTATTGGAACTTTTTCAGGTCGACGTCGATACCGATATCCTGAAACAGGCGGTAGAACTGTATGATCGATTTGATAACCCTGACAATCCCGTGCCACTTGTCAAAATATCCGACAGGGTTTATATCAGCGAGCTTTATCATGGCCCTACACGGGCCTTTAAAGACATGGCACTTCAACCCTTTGGCCTGATTCTGTCAGAATTAGCGCGGCAGCAGAACCAGCAATACCTGATTCTGACGGCAACAAGCGGTGATACCGGCCCCGCAGCCCTGGAAACTTTTCGTCAGCGCGATAATATTCGCGTTGCCTGTCTATACCCTTGCGGTGGCACGTCTGATGTACAGCGCTTACAGATGGTGACTGAGTCTGCCGACAATCTAAAAGTAATCGGTATTGACGGCAACTTCGATGATGCCCAGGCCGCTTTGAAATCACTTCTTGCCTCATCGTCCTTCAGCAAGGCTTTAAGTGCACATAATATTGCACTTTCTGCAGCAAACTCTGTCAATTTTGGTCGGATTATCTTTCAAATCATTTACCAGTTTCATTCATACCTGGAACTGCTGCGCCAGCAGAAAATTGAGGTTGGAGAAGAGGTCAATCTGCATATCCCAAGTGGAAACTTCGGTAACGCACTCGGCGCATTTTATGCAAAAAAAATGGGGTTGCCGGTAGCCAGAATATATATTGCATCAAATGTTAATAATGTACTCACCGAGTGGATTAACAGCGGAAAATATGACTTGTCGAGTCGCCGTTTAATCACTACAAACTCACCCGCTATGGATATTCTGAAATCGTCGAATGTTGAGCGCATATTATTCGATTTATTCGGGCAGCAGCGCACACGGGACTTAATGAAACAACTCGATGAAAATGGATTCTACCAGCTCAACAACGAGGAAACAGATCAGATTCAGGCGATATTTTCTGCGAGTTTTTGTAGTGATGAGGAAGGTCAACAATACATCAGTAAGCATTTCGGTCGGGGTTATTTAATGGACCCACACACTGCAACCTGCTTCAAGTCATGCGAATTGGCCGATGATCAGAAAATGAATATCGTTTACTCTACCGCCGAATGGACCAAGTTCGCACCGACTATCGACCTGGCGATCAATGGCAATCGATCTTCAGGTGATCTGGAATCACTGAACGCTATAGCCAGAACTGCAAACATCGACGTTCCCGATTTAATCGAAGAATTATTTAGCAAGCCTGTCTGTCATGACGGTATTGTCGACAAGGCGGATATCGAAGCACAGATACTGGCCTTTGTCGACAAATCGGTTCAATCTTAAGCGCGCGCAAAAACTCGCTTTGCCTGTTTTTCTGTAAAATACATGGAAATCAGGCAGAGTAGACTTAAGCCTGCGAAGCCCGTGATGAGGGGGGTAACCGTACCATCGTAGGCATTGGCTATTATTGCCCCCAACACTACTGAAATCAGTGTCGATAGCGAACCGACAAGCGCCGACCCTAGCCCGGCAATTTCACCGAGTGGCTCCATAGCAAGCGCATTGAGATTTCCAAATAAAATCCCAAAAAAGAAAAACACTGTCACCAGGTACCCCATTAGTAACATCAGAGGGGGGTGTCCGTTCAACGCAACTACCAGCCACAGGAACGGGGCCGACAACAACACAACCACCGACATCGCAATAAACGACAATCGGCGCATTCCCAGGCGCATAACCAGATGCGCATTAACCAGGGCGGCAACACCGATAGACACCGCCAGTACTCCAAAATAAACCGCAAACAACTGACCGAGTTGATACTGGTACTGAAAGATTTGCTGCGCACTGCTGAGATACCCCAGAAACCCACCAAAAAGTAACCCCATGGTCAGTGTATATCCACTGGTTACTGGAATTAACACAATGTATCTGGAATCCCGCGCTAGCTGTCGAAACGAAAAATGAATACGTTTATTCAGCGCCAGGGTTTCCGATTGCCTAATGCCAAACCAGCAAAGAATGATAAAACTCAATACCAGAAACATGGCGAAAATTGATCGCCAGTGACTAATATTGATTATTAACTGGCCCAGTGCTGGAGCGAACACCGGAACCAGAATAAAAATTGTCATCACAAACGACATCACCCGTGCCATTTCTCGCCCCTTAAAACAGTCACGCACCAGCGCGACAGAAACGATTCGAGGTCCCGCAGCACCGAGCCCCTGCAAAAAACGACCTAACATCATTTCCCACATCGAAAACGAGTAATACGACATCAGACTACCCAGTGCAAATATAACAATGCCACCTATAATGGCTGGTTTTCTACCAATAGTATCTGACAATGGCCCAAAAAAGATCTGACCTAAAGCCATACCGAAAAACAGCATCGAAATGATAAAATGACTATCATTCGGATCGCCAAAATTGAGGTCGCTGGCTATTTCCGGTAAAGCCGGCAGCATCGAATCAATCGCCAGTGCTACCAGTGAAATAATAAATGCAATGAGAGTAACGAATTCGACGAAAGCAGGCTTTTTCTTGCTAGGTAGAAAAATCAAAAATTATCTACCGGTAAGTGAAAAACCAGTGCATGTGCACTCGCCGGGCAGAGTGACTGACATTGTTCTGTCTGGTTGACTTCTACAGGTAACTTATCCCGGTCGATATCCAAATAACCCAGTTTGCGAAAAAAAGATTCCGCAGTCTCGGTTAACAGATAAAGCACTTCAATTCCTAGCTCCATAGCATTGCAATGCAGACGTTCAACAATCAAACCGGCTAGTCCCTGTCTCTGATAACCAGCCCGCACTGCCAGCGATCTTAACAATGCTGTTTTTCCCAGGAGTTCAAGGCCACCGATTGCGATTAATTCTTCACTGCAAAAAACACCCACAAAATTACCGATATGATGACAACAATCCTTGTACGGCAATCCGTTATTCCGCAAAAGTGTTTCTACCGGAGTTAATTCTTCTGCACCCAGCTTAACAATATCGCTGCGCCGCCATTCCGGCATATTTCTTGATGAATTAATCGGCATCCAGAGTTTCTACGCGAATACGATGTATATCTCCATGGACGGTTTCCAGCGCCGAAATACTTTCAATCGCCCGGTTCATTTGCTTCTCAAAGATCTTCTGAGTAAGCATAATAATTGTTGCCTGGGTCACACCGATTTCAGGTTCCTTTTGCAGGATGGCTTCGATCGAAATCTGATTTTCACCCATAATACGTGTGATATCAGCCATAACACCTGGAATATCGTCGACACGCATTCGAATATAGTAAGCCGTATGGACTTCAGTAATAGGCACAATCGGCAGATCAACTATCTGGTCTGCCTGAAATGCCAGGTGAGGGACACGATTAAGCGGATCTGTAGTAATTGATCTGGCTACATCAATAATATCGGCTATGACTGCCGATGCTGTCGGATCGGCCCCTGCCCCTGGCCCATAATATAGCGATGGGCCCAGCTTATCGGCTTTGATCAGTACCGCATTCATCACACCGTCGACATTGGCTATGAGACGTTTTTCCGGTATTAAAGTTGGATGAACACGCATTTCGACGCCTTTCTCGCCATTTCTGGCGATGCCAAGGTGCTTGATACGATACCCCAGTTGAGCTGCATAAACGACATCGTCTGTCGATATTGCACTGATACCTTCGGTATAAACCGAGTCAAACTGTAGCGGAATTCCAAACGCCAGTGACGATAATATACAGAGTTTATGTGCCGCATCGATACCTTCGACATCAAAAGTCGGGTCTGCTTCTGCATATCCCAATGCCTGCGCTTCACGTAATACCTCAGCAAAATCACGTCCCTTATCTCGCATTTCGGTAAGAATAAAATTCCCGGTGCCATTGATAATGCCTGCCAGCCACTCAATACGGTTTGCACTGAGGCCTTCACGGATCGATTTAATAATCGGGATGCCTCCTGCTACTGCTGCCTCAAAAGCTACTGTGACGCCTTTATCCTGGGCTGCTGCAAAGATCTCATTTCCATGTGAAGCGACTAATGCCTTGTTTGCTGTAACAACATACTTGCCATTTTCAATGGCCCTCATGACCAGTTGTAGCGCCGGATCATAGCCGCCGATCAACTCGATTACGACATCTACCTCCGGGTTATCGACTACTTCAAATGGATTATCAGTCAGTACGATATTCTCGTTGCCCTGCGGCATTCCCAGGTTAATATCCCGTCGCGATGCATGCACTATCTCAATTTCGCGTCCAGCTCGACGTGCAATTTCCAGGGCATTATTTTTCAGAACCCGTGCAGTACTAGCACCGACTGTTCCAACGCCAATCAAACCAAGCTTCACCGGTTTCAATTCAGGTCTCCAGAATATTAAAAGAGGGAAATTTCGAACGCGCAACGATAAGTAATGTATACCCGACTGTCAATCATAAGCGCTGTTATAGAGTCATTTGATCGATTAAAAAAATTGCATTATGCTGCACCGCATGCCGCTTACCGAAGACATCATCAGTAGCCGATATCAAATAACCGGTTACCAGGCCGATGCCGTTATTATTAACGAGAAAGAATATCGCAGCAGTCTGATTCTATCCGCAGATACGCTTACCTGCCCCTGGTCGGTTGAATCTGTAAACGATTTAAACAATGAGAATCTGCAGCCATTGTTTGAATTTAATGCTGATGTTGTATTACTCGGGACCGGACAGATCCAACAATTTCCCTCTGCTCAGATCATGGGGCTTTTCGGTCAACAGGGGACTGGCCTGGAAGTCATGGACAATGGCGCACTATGCCGTACGTTTAATATACTGGTTGCGGAAGACAGGGCGGTAGTGGCGGCGATTCTGCTGAATGGAGGTAGCCCATATCTCTAAACTATATTTTCACTTTAAAACGGTCAAAAAATCTGAATCTGACAAATAGTCTTTAAAATCTGGGTCTTCCTTAAATTCTTCTACTTTTTTACCACTCAGCAGGGCGTATTTAGTAGCTAACAACAAGTTCCTTTTGTCATGTTCTATGGCATAGTATCCCGCCAGATTAAACAATAAGTATGAATGGTTTACTGTAGTCATATCAAAATCTCTCCCAAGAATTCTATCCTGAATCCTCTGGAAAATATCTTCTCTATTTTGATCTACAGCTAGAACCATAGCATTACTTGCTACGTCCAGGCTTTTCCGACTCAAACCAGCATAAGGAATTACATTTTCGACATAGCTATTGAATATTTCTTCAGCCAGCACGTAATCACTCACTTTTAACCTACTTACTAGAAGTTTCGTCGTATAGTCGGCCATTTCATATTTAAATTCTCTGACTAAAGAATTGTTTATTACTTTCTTACTTAAAGATTCAAGAAAAGCTTTTACCCGATTTCTGTCAAGAAGAGCTTTTTCATAATTTTCACGGATACTTTCAATAAATTGATCATACCGAATAAATTCATTTTCTGGCTCAATAACATCTGTTTGAATTTGGTCTAGTTTGTTGCGCACTAGATATAGTCCATTATTATTGTCATAGTTCATAGGATCCAAAATTCTTAACATTGCCAACTCTGAACCTTCACTAACTGGGGGGGAAAATACCTGTATGTAAGCCCAGTACTTACTAATTCTAAAAATGGCCTTTTCAGTTGTTAATCTAAATTTTAAAGTTTCATTCCTGTGTTTAAATGAAAAGTATCCTGTGCCCTCGTAATAAGTTGGAATCTGAGGTAGATAAACAGTTATATCAGAATGCGCTTCTCTTTTACTGAAATCGTCCAGCCTTACAATATTCCCTTTGTTCCGCCAGTCATAGCCGTATGATAGCTGCACTTCCCTGTGCCCTTTTAGAGCAACAAGATTCTCTTCTTTATTTTGGTGTGTGCCTGAAAACTTCTCTAATACATCTCTCTGTCCAAGAGCCGAGTTTACCCCAGAAATATCAGGATCGGATTCAACGAAAAACCACTTCCCTCTAGATTTAAAATAAAGCTCATGATGACAACCTTGGCCAAAATCTTCAAAAAAACTAGACCTTTCATATAGAAGGTACAAATAATTATAAATTTCTTTCGAATTCATTTTTTGAGCGATGAACAGGTCTCTCAAGTTCTTAACCCGTAGATTTTTTTCCTTTAATTGTCCGTTTTTCAACAAATCTCTTATATTGTCTGCACTGAAATACTCGGTTAGATTTCCATTCGAATCTATAGCGTAAGAGCTTCTAGAATTAGAAATTACAAACCGCCGTCTTTGCCTGTCCCATGCCAAATCACCCTCAAGACTGAAATTATTTTGCACAAGTTTGAGTAATTTGTAGTTCTCAGACGTAATTTCACCTTTTAAATCTTTGTATTGATCCATGTCAGCAGTCAAATGCGCCTCCCCAAAAAAACGTAATAAAAGCACCTTGCGTACACATTCCCCTCCAGTCCTGGAAAATTAGCTGGATCAGTATAATCATCTTTCAGCTTAACGAGCACTTTTTGGATTTCCTGTCTTTGGTCGAACACCTGAATATGGTTGCAGCGTGCTTTGCCAGCAGTTCAATTTATTAATAATAAATTCGTACCGTTTATTAACTGAAATTGGACTTATGAGTTGAATTTTCAGTAGATGACATTTATTTGTTTGTTGCAGTCTTTGTGTTAGTTTGCAAACGCCTGAACTTCGATAAATATATAACGGCAATGTTGCAACATATTCTCAATAGCCTTTCATTGGGTCGGCAGGATGAAGGCGATAAAATCGATGAGAGCTGTTTATCGGTGGTGGGGAGTGGCTACTTACCTTCCTGTTTCGAGACAACTCGACTGGCAACCTGCTCAATCATGGCAGCGGCGATATCTCTTTCAAAATTATCTAAACTCTGTGAAAACGGATCGAGCGGGCAGATTCAGGTTAATCGAAGATTGGCGTCACTCTGGTTTGACCAGAGTATCGTACCCGATGGTTGGCAATTACCCCCAATGTGGGATGA
>JAAEOZ010000344.1 GCA_024222685.1 Gammaproteobacteria bacterium
AATCATCGTGGGTACACTTGGGCAGGATCCCGAAATCAAATACACAGCCAGCGGTAGCGCGGTGGTCAATGTCAGCGTAGCCACCAATGAAAGCTGGAAGGACAAACAAACTGGCGAAGCACAGGAAAGGACGGAATGGCACCGTATCGTGATGTTTAACAAACTGGCCGAAATTGCATCACAGTATCTAAAGAAAGGTTCGCAGGCTTATTTCGAGGGCCGTATTCAAACCCGAAAATGGCAGGATCAAAGTGGCAATGATAGGTATAGCACAGAGATCGTGGCCAACGATATGCAGATGCTAGGCGGGAGACCTCAGGGTTCTGATAATACTGTTCCTTTCAATCCGCCCGCGCAACAGGCGCAACAACCATCTAAACCTGCTAGTTCACCGGATATTGCGCCGATTGACGATGGATTTGATGATATTCCCTTCTAAGCATACCGTCATTGCGAAGCCACACTACGGCTGTGGCAATTTATTAGTAAGCATCAATTAGCGATCTACCGAAACTATATTTATGACTAATTACGACCTGTTCAATGGTGACGCAGATGGCATCTGTGCATTACAGCAACTGCGCCTGCAATATCCAAAGGAAGCAGAGTTGATCACAGGGCTGAAACGGGATATCGATTTACTCAAAAGAGTGAATGTAAAACCTGGTGATGAAGTTACTGTGCTGGATGTCTCCCTCGACAAAAACAGGGATGCATTGAGTGGTGTTCTTGAGGCCGGAGCAAGAGTCTTTTTTGCGGATCACCATTTTGCTGGAGAATTGCCGGAACACGAAAACCTTGAATTACACATCGATCCATCGGCAGATACCTGTACGAGTTTAATCATCAATGAAATACTGGATGCAAGCCAGGCTAACTGGGCAGTAGTCGGTGCATTTGGCGATAATTTTGACTCAGTTGCATCGAAGCTCGGAAAATCAATCGGATTGAATGAAAGGCAGTTGGCCGATTATCAGCAGTTAGGGGTTTGCCTGAATTACAATGGTTATGGATTTGAACTCGACGATTTAATGTATCATCCCGCTGATTTATTTTCTCTGGTTAACCCGTACCAGAATCCAGGTGATTTTATACAGCATGAATCTGGTTATATGGAGTTACTGCATCAATATCAAACCGATATGGCATTAACTCAGAATGCCAAAGCTGAATCACAA
>JAAEOZ010000345.1 GCA_024222685.1 Gammaproteobacteria bacterium
TTATTTGTTTGTTACCAATACTACTTCGAAGTCTCGTGCTTCGCTGCTAAACAAGTTTGAAAAAATGGGCTTTAGCACTGATGTAAACCGCATCATAACGCCGATAGTCGCAGCCTCACAATGGCTTATCGAACAATCGATTAGTACTGCCGCTTTGTTCGTTAAATCAGATGCCTGTGGCGATTTTTTGCAAATAGAACCAGTTGACATTCGGAGTCATTCAATAGCGCAAGCTGTAGTCGTTGGTGATCTGGGTGAAGACTGGGATTACTTCACGCTCAACTGTGCCTTTCGTTTTCTCATGCAGGAGCCACAGCCTTTGTTGGTTGCACTGGGTATGACACGCTACTGGCGCGGGAAAAAGGGCTTAAACCTCGATGTTGCGCCATTTATCAAGGCGCTCGAACACGCGGCGGACTGTAAGGCAGAAGTTATTGGTAAGCCGTCCAGGAGTTTTTATTTTTCTGCATTAAAGTTGCTGGGTTATCAGCCGGACAACGTGATCATGATTGGAGACGATATTATTGGTGACGTTGATGGTGCCAGAAATGCAGGCATGCGTGGTTTACTGGTAAAGACTGGTAAATTTCGACAACAGGACATGGCGTCATCGATTGAAGTCGATGGGCTGCTGGATTCTTTTGCAGATTTACCCGGATGGTGGGAAGAGAATATCAGAAATATTGCATAAATCATTCAGAACCGTAGGGCGGAAGAGCGCAGCGTAATCCGCCGAATAATTAAACAGATTAAAGGACTAATCAAATGCCAAATTGTCGAAGAAACCGAATACCCGGCGAGATGCTATTTCTTCACTGTCAACTTGCGGGAGCGCTATCAAAATACGTTGCTAAAAGCACAGGTTTATCCCCTGGACTGGGGCGGATGCATGACCGTCCTTGAGGTTGGCGAGCGCGGATGAGACATACGGCGGATTACGCTTCGCTCTTCCGCCCTACGACCCTACAACACCTGAATTAATTTAGTAGCAGATTGCTCACCGGTTTATACTGATTTATTTGATTAAAGGCACTAGACCATGGATCAATCCGATACCGATGAACAATTACTCGGACACGAAATAAGAAATGGAGAATTTCAACGTACCACATCGCGATTCCGACGCTGGGTTGTAAAAAGTGTCGATACAGATAATGCTGAAGGATCAGTAGCGGCTCAACCCAATCGCTATCATCTTTATATCTCTTATGCCTGTCCGTGGGCACATCGAACACTGATATATCGCAAACTGAAAGGCCTCGAATCGATGATCAGTCTGTCATCAGTACACTGGTTGCTGGGCGAAGATGACTGGACTTTTGATGCCGGCGAAGGCGTGATTGCCGACATCAACGGCGCAGCTAATATGTATGAAGTCTATCAGCGCGCCGAAGCTGGGTGCACCGATGTCGTAACTGTCCCGGCATTGTGGGATAAACATGAA
>JAAEOZ010000346.1 GCA_024222685.1 Gammaproteobacteria bacterium
CCCGGCCTGGGTTACGACCATTTCATCAATTGTTTTAGGGTGATGGGTTAATGCCTCAAAACCATCGTTAGTAATAATAAAACTATCACCCACCTGGGCACGAAAACTATCTGTGCATACCGATCCATCCACCGCTAACACCATGCCCGGTTGTAGTACAGTTTTATCACCAGATACTAACTGGGGTTTTTCGAGAAAGCTGAAGCCGGTACTACGCCCGCAACGAAACGGAAAATCGTAGCCTGCTGATTGAATCACTTCGGCATAGGCCGCATGAATATCTTCGGCGACGGCACCGGGTTTGAGTAAGTTCAATGCCGCTGCCTGGCTGTCGACGGCGACCTGATAAACCGCCGCCTGGGATTCGTCGGCTATGCTGTCGATCCAGAAGGTGCGATCGAATCCGAGCTTGAAACGATGGAAATTAGTCATACCGCAAAAGCATAAAAACACCGGTTCTCCAGTCGCCATGATGCGGGTTGATGCCCGGTGATGGGTTAGAGTGATGTCTTCACCCGAAGCCATAATCTGCAGGAAATGAGTGTTTGGTGACATATGCTTATCGTGGTAATGCTGATTTAGCAATTCAGATGCCTTGCGTGTACCGGCTGCCGATGTTGCCAGCGCGACTTCGAATTCGGCGACACCTGCTGCGATAGCGGCTCGACCTGCGTTCATCATCGCTGTTGCTACTTCGCCTGCATGGCGGGCGAGTTGTAATTCCTGCTCTGACTTGATCATACGCATATCGCTAACAAGCGGCGTAATATCGCTAATCTGATCAGCGTCGACTAATGTGTTGATATAATTTCTCACCAGTGGAGGCATTAATTCAGTTTCCAGTACGACTTTTGGTTTGCCTGTTAACATTGCGGGAATCTCTTCGCGCCATTCATTTCCGGTGCCGTCGTTCCAGGCCTCTATGCGGTCGACCCGGGCGATTTGTTGTGCCATGTTATAGTCGATTTCGGGTGTAATCAGCAGGCTTTGGTGGTCGCGAGCTACGATTAGAATCGTCGGCCTGCCGAATTCCATATGCAGATAATCGTAATAGCCGGTGTAGTAGTAGACGCTATCGTCATCGGTGATTATGGCGATGTCAATATCTGTATCGGCCAGGCGCTGGCGAAGTAAATTCAGGCGTTTTGAGAACATAAGGGACCTTAGGGGTCAAATCTAGTTTTATACAGTTTATACTTTCATCCAAACCCCTGTCTAGAACCAATGGGGTCAGTATTAGATGCAAATCCCGGATCAAATTCCGATGCAATTTAGCAGGCATTATAGTCAATCGACTTAGAAAACGCTGCGGTTGATAAAATCACTTAAAATCCTTATTGTTAATCCCTATCAATTCCAGCGAAGAGGTATTAACAATGAGTAAAGATTACTTGATATGTGAGCATAAGATGCCACCGGAATATATTAATATTGACAAACATTGCCAATATATGTCATATTAATATAATATGTTGAAAGGAGTTTTAGCATGGCAACGATGAATATTTCCTTACCAGGCCCCATGAGAGATTGGGTTGAGTCCCAGATTTCAGATGGACAATATGCCAACAATAGTGACTATGTTCGTGACTTGATTCGCAAAGATAAGCAACGTGCCGAAAAGCTCAAAACTCTGCAAGATGCTATTACTAAGGGCTTTGAAAGTGGTGATGATGGCGCACTTGATATGCAAGAGATTAAACGCCTGGCAAAAGAACGGGAAGGACTTGCAATCTAAAGATGCCCGGTATTTTTAAAACTGCTAATGCCAAAGAAGACTTAATCAATATCTGGTCTTACACCTATAAAAATTGGGGTGAAAGACAAGCTGATCACTATCACGACAACCTCGAAAAGGCCTGCCAGCTACTTGCCGAAACACCGTTAATGTGTCGGTTGAGAGAAGAACTTTCTTCTCCTGTACGAATTCACCATCACGAGCACCACCTCATAATCTATATTCAGGTCGATGAAGATATTCACCTGATCCGTGTTTTGCATGAGAGCATGGACTATGAGCGTCACCTTACGGAAGGTAACGCTTAACCATTACACAATGCGTCCCAAAATTATGTGCAGAATTGGTTCGGCTCCATCGAAAAGCTCAAGCAAATTCTTGCGGTGAGGTTGACTCGATCAGAACAAAATCAATCACCAGACAGGGAAGAACGCATCTGGGATGCAAGGCCGATAATCCCTACCTTGGCCGCTCTGGTCATGTTAGCGGTACGAGGGAATAGGTTGTACAGCAAACGCCGTATCTCGTTGTGTATCGTCTCAATAAAGCGTTTATCGAAATCCTTCATGTCTATCATGGGAAACAGAACTGGCTAAACACCAAGCCATCCAGTCGATAGCGCGGATTTAATGAGAAATAAAAACCGGTACTGTCATCTGTTGCAACAAATGGCGTGTTGCGCCACCGAGTATGATTTCACGCAGACGTGAATGCCCATAGGCACCCATAACGATTAAATCGATATCATTGTCAATAGCTTCTGCGAGCATGACGTCGCCGGTAGTATGCTGACTGTCGATACAGGTACTTATATCGGCATCGATATCATGATCTGCAAGATAGCCTCGAATTACGTTTTTCTGCATTTCCGTCTGCTCTTCATTATGTGATTTAGGCTTGATAAAAAGTACTGTTACCATGTTGGCCTGCTTTAATAATGGTAACGCGTCCTTTAATGCTCGCGCAGATTCACGGCTTTCGTTCCATGCCAGCAGTACTCTGTTACCAAGTGTCTGGCGACAACCGGTATGGGGGACAACCAGACAGGGGCTGCCGGCTTCGAGAACCAGATGATCGGCGAGTGCATCACTGAGGTTGTCTGGGTCATTCGGCTGGTTTTGGCCAAGGATTAGCAGGTCGGTATATCTAGCATAGCCAGTCAACATATTGATCAGGTTGCCATCTTCAATATAGCTGTCTACTGAAAGACCGGCCTCGGTAATCTGCAGTTTGACCCGCTCCATTGTTTGTTCGGCTCGCTCCCTGGCCTGGTCATTGATCTGGGTAATTACATCTGTACTGATCTGTGCTTCGACATAAGAAGGAACGAAATAATCGGGAACGACAAATAAGGCGGTAAGCCTGGCATCAAATTGTCTGCTGAGGTCAATAGCAGCTTTGACTCTATGTTGACAGGCTTGGCTGTGGTCGATATGAACGAGTAAGTTTTTAATAGTCATGGCGCATACCTTTAGTTTTTACCGTTAAACTTAATATTGTGCCTTTAGGTCAATTTACTATTGATTCAGATCAATAAGTGTCCGTTAAATCGGGGAAGCTCCAATTTCATTATTCTTTACCCGATTCCACCGGATAACCCGTTTTCCTCCATCCACCGGGCAGAGTTTAATCTGTGGCGGGTTACGCGTTAAGGCCGTTAACCCGACCTACGGAACTGGCTATTCCAAAACTCGCATACTTATAAAACTAATTTCCCAGGTTAAGTGTAAATTAATTATTGATTAAGCTTTTCACATTTTAATCCCCTGCAGCGTTAAACCGTTTCATATTTCGCGGTTTTATCTAAACGTTCGAAAGGAGATATTGTCATGATCATTAGAAAGCTGAATATAAAGAAAGATAAAAAGAAATTTATAAGGAAGCAAAGTATGTTCAAATTTAGCATTGCTTCAATCCTGGTATTTCTGCTGGCTGGATGTGCGGGTACCATAACCGGCCCAAATAAATTTCACATGATAAATATTTCCCCTGATGGGGATGCGCATCCAGTCAAAGAAGGCACTTATCGCTACCTTACAAACGAAATAGACGATCTGCCTGTATGGAACTCGACATCGGCTGAGTACAACAATCATATAAGCAAAGTTATTGCGGGAATAGATGCTTTTCAATCAACCTGTACCGATTGTGAAAATAGTTCTGAAGACAAAAAGAAAGTTCTGATTTTTATTCACGGAGGCTTAAACACTTTCGAATATTCAATTGACAGAGTAGATAATCAATACGACTCTATAAAGCAGGATAATATTTATCCAGTTTTCATCAATTGGCGGTCTGGTGGCGCAACCACCTATTCAGATCATTTGTTTAGAATTCGTGACGGAGAAGATCGGAGTACGTTTTCAAAATTCACCTCACCATTTTATTTTGGAGCTGATGTTCTTGGGGCAATCGCAGCTATTCCTGAAGCATGGGTAGAGCAGGGAGCATTAGCAATAGAGGATACATTTTTAAGAAATTATAGTGAACTTGTCAATTTCACAGTACCTGATTTTCCGGCCAAACAACACTACAGGCCTGATGATGATGAGCCTACATTAGATGCCGTAGGTAGTTCAGTTCTCTGGTTGGTAAGTTCTCCAATAAAACTGTTCACAACCCCTTTGGCATATTCATTCGGTAAATCTTCATGGGATATTATGAACCGAAGAGTGAAGTCTATGTTTTATCGCCCCTGTGAATTTTACAATGGCGAAATAGAGTGTGAAGAAACTGTCGAATCAACCCGACTATTTAGTAACGATACGACAACTTTCAAGTCTGATAATTCTGGCATTCCAGCTCCGGAGCAATGTGTTAGTCATCCTTATTCACCATTTTGTTCTGGTGCATTATCGGTTTTTTTAAAAAATATGCGCACACAATTATGTGATGCAATTGACGTGAAAGAAGGTCAGTGTACAGGAATGTCGAAATACGAAATTACGCTTATTGGGCATAGTATGGGGGCCATTGTAGCAAATCAAATTCTGACTAACTTTTCAGATTTACCATTTAAGAATATTGTTTTTATGGGCGCAGCAGCAACAAGCAGAGAAACTGCTAATAGTTTAGTTCCATATATGCAGAAACACGACTCGACCGATTTTTACAATCTTAGCTTACATCCATTGAATGAAGAAAGAGAAATATCTGGTTATGGTTTACTGCCTAGTGGCAGCCTACTGGTCTGGATAGATAGCATGTATGGACTTCCTGAGACGGAAGTAGATCGAACTTTTGGCCGGTGGACAAATGCACGAAATGCTGCGCACTTATTCCCTCCCGAGGTAGCTAATAGAATGTACTTTGGTGTCTTTGGTTTCAAAGAGAATCAACCACAGGAACACGGTGACTTTTCCAGCATGTATAACGGTGAAAATTCATTTGAGTATTGGGATACTAATCGATGGGGCAAGGATACTGGTAAATACAGCCTGATTGATGAGGCAAGCATTTCTGACGAGCCATTATAGTGAGCTGGATAATTTCTATTATCCAGGTCTTAATGAACAGATAAGGGGGAAGGCAGCAGAGCTTCGACTTGCCTTTTGTTCTTGCCCACATATAACTGGTGGGTTAGAGTGCTTTATCGGGTTGGTGAAAAACTTGCACCGGTTTCTCATGCACCTGTAGAATCGGTCCAGGTTTATTTCATGGCGGCAATATCGTAATTATTTCCACCACCGCTTAACTCTGCCACTATCTTTGCGGCGAGTACAACTTGCTTGATTTGACCCACGCCTTGCCCGGC
>JAAEOZ010000347.1 GCA_024222685.1 Gammaproteobacteria bacterium
AGCGTGTACGCAATATTCGGGGCCGTCCCCCCTCGGAAGCGCACCATCGAATCAACCAAAAACGAGAGGCTGATCGTATCCAGTTTATCCGGCAGAATATGCTCCGTGAAGCGGCCGGGGAACGTCATCAAGTAATCAAAGGCGACAGAGCCTGTGAGAATTATTTTCATTTTGAAACTTTCCTATTTAATTACGATAAGCATCTTTGCGATGTTTGCAATGGAGCAGTAAAACAACATTTTCTGGCTCTCGCACTTCATATCTTACCCGATAACTACCAACTCGGATGCGGTATTCGTACTCGTAGCCTTTTAGTTTAACAGCTCCCAATGGGCGCGGATTTTCTTTCAGAAGCGCAATACGCTGAAGAAGCCTAATCCGAATGCCGCGCGGCAGTTTATCCAACTGTTTACGAACCGGTCTCGGAATAATGACCCGATAAGCCATCATTCGTTCTTTTGTGCAGCTATGTAATCATCAAGCTCGATGAAATCGCCTTCAAGATAGGCAGCGCGCGCTTCTCGAATTTCGGCCAGCACAACTGGGTCTTGCTCCAATACTTGTTCTTCTGCTTGAGCAAGTTGCCCTTCCAAAGCCTCCCACAACTGC
>JAAEOZ010000348.1 GCA_024222685.1 Gammaproteobacteria bacterium
ACCGCCGTACGAATTACGAGTAACGATTCGAAACAACAGCCTCAACCTGTCAGACAATCGTGGTGGAATAATTAAGCAGATACGTAAAAAAGACAAGCAGCATCAATATGCAGAATTGAAGAAAACACTAGTACTGGTGAAGGGACGCTTACCGGACAGGACTGCTATTACCATTCTTGCAGAACCAGATACCGAGTACGACGATTTAATCCAGGTGATGGATACAGCGCGGTCCTATCAAACCGAATATGAAGGCGACACAGTTCTGGCTGAATTATTTCCGGATATTTCTATAGGCGAAGCACCTAAACGTTAATTGAATTTATTACCAAGACTATGAAGCTCTCAAGACGCGCCAGGCGCATGAACCTGCACCATGCCAGAAAAAGCTCAAAAGCGGCCACGCTCAATATGGTATCGCTGATGGACATATTCACCATCCTGGTCTTTTTTCTGTTGGTGAATGCTACCAGTGCGGAAATTTTACCCTCGCAGAAAAACATTACGCTACCGGATTCAACGTCGGAAAAGTTCCCACTACAAAATTTGGTGATTGCGGTCGATGAAAAAGTCATTCGACTGCAGGGCAAGCCAGTAATTGCCGTCAGGGATGCTATCAAAAGCGGCCAGACGATACGCCCCCTGTTTGACGCATTACGTGCCAAAGCAAAGGTCAGGGATAAAAATATCGTCGACAGGAAGGGCGTTACCATTATGGGTGACAAAAAAATCCCTTTTCATCTGTTAAAGAAAATTATGCTCACCTGCGCCGGAGCCGAATATACCAATATCTCTTTCGCCGTAAACCAGAAACCTCAGGTAAGTGATAATTAAATGACAGCAGTTAGCACCTCTTTAGAGCCCACTTTACCCTGGGTTGAAACGGCGGAAGATCGCAGATTTCGGCGTTTATTGATTGCTTTTCTGATTATATTTATGACCCTGGGAATGGTATTAAACATGATCAAACTGCCTGAACCCGAACAGCGAAAACTGATCGATGTATCTCCACGCCTGGCAAAATTGATACTGGAAAAGAAAAAAATTGTTCCCCCAAAGCCCGTAATTAAAAAGCCCAAGGTTGAAAAAAAGAAGGAGAAAAAACCTGAAAAGAAAAAAGAAGTGAAGAAAAAAGAAGCGCCAAAACCCAAGCCCAAACCAAAGCCGAGTGCTCGCGAAGTAGCAAAACAAAGCGGCTTACTTGCTGCAGCGGATGAACTCGCGGATTTACGGGACAGTTTTAATCTGGACGACTCACTCGATCTGCCACAGCAAACCAGTGGCAAAAAAGCCATTGCAGTCTCGACTAATACCGCGCTACTGAGTTCTCAGGCAAAACAAACCAGTGGTGGCATTACTACCAGTGACCTGACACGCCAGGTTGAATCAACTGAACTGGTCAAACGCACCACAACTAATGTTACCAGTAATATCGAGAGTACTCAGCAGACCAAAAAGAAAATTGCGCGTAAATCAGGCAATAAATCAAGCAGAACTAGTGAAGAAGTCGAGCTCGTATTCCAGAAGAATAAGGGTGCTATTTTTGCTATTTACAATCGCGCGCTACGAAAAAATCCTTCACTTCAGGGTAAAGTTGTCCTCGAATTGACCATAGATCCCGACGGAACGGTTAGCAAGGTTACTATCGTATCCAGTGAGTTAAACGATAAAAAACTGGAGCGAAAACTGACACTCCGGATCAAGAAGTTTAAATTTGTGAAAGCCGATGTCGCCAGGGTTAAGGTAACCTACCCGATAGACTTTCTGCCGTCTTAATTGAAACCTGGCGGTGATAAGCCTGTCTTATCGGAATGGTATTATTACAGACGAGTACTTTATGAGATTCTTTTTGAAACAAATTCCATTACTCGTTTCATTAATTTTCATTACAGTACAGGCAATCGCAGGGCCCGATTACTCGCTCAAAGATCTGAGTGGCCAGATCCACAAAGTCAGCGATGTGAAGGGCAAATGGTTAATCATGAATTTCTGGGCAACCTGGTGCCCACCCTGTATTCACGAAATTCCTGAGCTGGAAAAGTTTTATCAAAACAATCAGGAAACAGCAGAGGTCTGGGGAGTAACTTTCGAAAACTCAGGCATCGATACTGTTAAGTCTTTCCTGAAAGAATTCAATGTTAGCTATCCGATTCTCGGATATGGGCAGGACCCAAAGACCGGTTATGGTTTTGTGACAGTGCTGCCAACCACCTTTATCATCGATCAACAGGGTAAATTTTATCATCGTTTCGAAGGCCCGATTACGGAACAGGACATTCTTGAAGTGATAACGCCGAAATGAAAATTACTTGTTCCGATGGTCAGTCGGTTTTTATATCGTTAAATTCTGGCAAACTGGCATCAACTTCTTCCATTTTTGCCGGCGCATGAATCAACTCACTCGCACTATGCGACGCACCAACTACAAAATGAGCAACCGACTGGCGTAGCCCTTCTGAAACCTTTGACAGTGTATCGCTACTATCTGCGGTACTCGTCGCCAATGCATCAACCTGATTTGTCGAACCGCTGATTACCCCAATCTGATCATTTACTGCTGTAGCGACTTCTTCGTGATCTTGCACCGTATTTTTAATCTGTGAAGTTCGCTTGGCGATTTCATTGATATTCTCCTGGATACGATCTAATGCTTCACCGGCCTGTCCGGCAATACTGGCACTATGGCTCGCAGAAGTAGAACCTCTTTCTATGACTCCAACCGCTTGCTCTGCACGGGATTCCACATTTTTTACCAGCTTACCAATTTCTTCAGTTGAATCTGCAACTCGTGATGCCAACCCCCGAACCTCATCCGCTACTACTGCAAAACCGCGGCCATGTTCGCCAGCCCGTGCAGCCTCAATGGCGGCATTAAGTGCCAGTAGGTTGGTTTGTTCGGAAACCCCACGAATTAACTCGCTGATAGAACCGATACCACGAATATCTTCACGTAAGGATTTAATCACTTCTCCCGCTTCGGCAACTTCAGTCGCAAGCGTATCAACGCAGGAAATAACTTCATGCACCGTTTTGCTACTCTCACTAGTACTTTCCTTAATGGTCAACGCGGCCTCCTCAGCTTCCGTGGTATGGCGGCTTACGTTAGACACGGCGCCAAGCATAGTAGCAACCGTGTCGGAAACCTTGCTGGTACTAGCCGTCTGACCGGACATGTTGGACTGCATATCGTGCGAAGCGATACGTACACCACTGATTGATTTTTGTAATGTCTGCATCGTCATGTTCAAGTCAAGAACCGTATCGTGGTAACTGCCGACAAGTTTATTAAATAGCATCGCAATATCACCTGCTTCCGTACCCATTTCTACGTGTACGCGGGCAGTGAGATCACCTTTGCCACCCTGGTTGGGCGGTAGAATTTCTCGCATAGCATCGGAAATTTCCATCAACCCAGTTGTTGCACCATGTTCATAGATGTTGAGTCCGAGCCTTTCCGCATCTAGAGGCACACGGAGTAAGTTAAACTG